>NZ_CP159332.1:3307736-3608439 GCF_045057105.1 Maribacter sp. LLG6340-A2
GTATTCTATTCTATGCAGTGAGAAGGATACCCTACAATCATTTTATTTGGCATCTTTTTGTCCTTGGTGGAGCCATTAGTCATTGGTTTTTTATTTATCTAGATGTTATTTAATAAAATGAGTCTGGCTAGCTGTATTAGGATTCTATAAAGTCTTTATACTCTTGGTAGAATTTTTCTATTTCTAGCATATTACTGTACAAAAACTCCATAGTTTCTTTCCATGTTGCTTTATTATGAATAGATACTTTATTTAATTCAACATAAATTCTGGAAATCTCTTTTTGATTTTTAAGAATATAAAAATCTTCAAAATTTGCATCAGCAAGAAATTCATCAATCAAAATTGATTTCAATGCTATTAATTTATCCCATACTTTAATTCTTTGTTCAAAATCTGAATCTACATCAATTGAGACAATTGCCATTTTTACGTCAAAATGAAATTTAAAGGTTAACCCTTTTATACCAGTTTTATATAATGTCCATTTATACGGGTATGATTTACCAAAAGATATCCAAAATTCTTCACGTAATTTTCTTGATTCTTCTTTACTGAACATTTATAAAAAATATGCAAGGATGATTCCTAAAATTATAACCAAAAGTTTGTGAAGATTAAATTTATGCCCTTCAGAACTTTCAAATAAGATTACAGTTGATATATGCAATAGTACACCAATTACCAAAGCATGCAAATAGATTGCATACGTAGTAAGCAATGTTACATTGTGTGATAAAAAAGTACCTAACGGAGTCATAACCGAAAAAAGTACCATAAAAAGGCCTGCATATAATGGTTTTATTTTTGAGTTCAAAAGGAATATGCTCAGGATAATGGCAATTGGTATTTTATGGATCAAAATACCATATATGATATTATCATTGGCTTCTATTGGCAAACCTTCCAATAAGGAATGAAGACTAAGACTAAAAAAAAGAAGCCATGGAAATTGTAAACTATCATTTGAAATATGTACATGACCATGTTCAGCACCTTTGGAAAAAAATTCCAGAAATATTTGAAAGAGAATACCCAGCATAATAAATACCCCTATAGTCTTTGTATCGGGATTGGTATAAACTTCGGGTAGCATTTCAAAAATGGTCAAAGCTAACAAAAATGCGCCGCTAAATGCCAATAGTAATTTAAAGTATTCGTTTTTTTTGGGTTTGGCTATTACTACAAATATAAAGCTCAACAATACTCCCAAAATGGGCAATAGGTAGATCATGTAAATGCTGGTTTGGCTTTAATTAAAGGAATTAGGACTTTAATTAATCTTGCATCAAAATTAGCGTATTTTTGCGGTACGAGAAAAGAAGGATATGGGTAATAATTTTAAGATGGTCGCTAAGACCTTGTTCGGGTTTGAAGAACTACTATCAAAGGAACTTAGAAATCTTGGTGCAAGTAATGTAGTGGAAGGGGTAAGGAATGTGTCTTTTGAAGGTGATACAGGTTTTATGTACAAGGCTAACCTTTGTTTAAGAACCGCCATTAAAATCATTAAGCCCATCCATTCTTTTTATGTCAGGGATGAGAATGATCTATACAAGAAAATTTATGCCATGGAATGGACTGATTATCTTTCTGTTTCTGAAACTTTTGCGATAGATACAACCATTCATTCCGATAATTTTACCCATTCACTTTACGTCTCTCAAAAAGCTAAAGATGCCATAGTGGATAAATTTAGGGATACGGATGGGACAAGACCAGATGTAGACGTTAAAGATCCGGATTTAAGAATAAATATTCATATCCATAATAATGAATGTAATGTTTCTTTAGATAGTTCTGGGTATTCATTGCACAAAAGGGGATACCGAACTGCAACCAATATTGCCCCAATTAATGAAGTGCTTGCCTCTGGTTTGATTTTATTGAGTGGTTGGGACGGTCAATGTGATTTTATGGACCCTATGTGCGGTAGTGGTACCATGCTTACAGAAGCGGCAATGATTGCTTGTAACATACCTGCCAATATTAATAGAAAAGGTTTTGCTTTTGAAAAATGGCCAGATTTCGATGATGAACTGTTCGAGAAAATTATTGATGCTAGTTTAAAGAAAACCAGGGAGTTTCATCATAAAATTTTAGGGTATGACAAAGCTCCATCAGCAGTAAGAAAAGCTCAGGACAATATTGAGAATGCCAATCTTGAAGAATATATAACTGTAGAAAGAAAAGATTTCTTTAAAACAACCAAGCAAACGGAAGGAACGCTGCATATGTGTTTTAATCCGCCTTATGGAGAACGTTTGGATATAGAGATGGAAAATTTTTACAGTGCCATTGGTGATACCTTAAAACAAGGATATCCTGGAACCAATGCTTGGTTTGTAACCAGTAATTTGCCAGCTTTAAAATTTGTGGGATTGCGACCTTCAAGAAAGATAAAAGTATTCAATAGCCATTTAGAGTCTCGCTTGGTAAAATATGAGATGTATGAGGGGAGTAAAAAAGCTAAGTATCAAAAAAGAAATGAAGAATGAAGCCTAAATTCAAAGTTTTAATATTTAATTTTTTGGCCTTTGCGTTACTCTTTGTGATGTTTCGTTATATCTTACATTTGGCCTTGACAATTCAACCGCTTTATATGTCTTTAATAGCGGCAATAACAGCTTCTGTTTTGGCTCCAAAATTTGCAGTTGCAAAAATTGAAGGGCACCAGAGAATTGTTATGAAATGGGTTTTTATAAAGGGTTATAAAGTGTTATAATTCGCCGCTAGACTGTTCTTCAGTTGGTGTATTTGTAGATGCTTTTTTCTTCTTTTTATAAAAAGGTAGTACATATGAAATACTGTAATTATACCCAACACCAAAACGGCTGCCATCTGTAACTTTGTTAAATCCTGGTATATACAAATTAGGAAACCTGTCATTTTCTTTTTGGGACAATATAATTCCTAATCTAATGCTGGCCCCTAGGTAAAAGTTTTTGAACATTTCTACCTTAGTCCCAAATACACCTTCTAGCCAAGTAGCGGAAAGCCCTGAAAAATTTTCTGGTGTCATAGAACCATTTGGAAAGTCTTCTGAACTCCAATAGCGGTTAGTATCAAAATACTGATAATTGTTAAGGGTGTTTTCAAAAGTACTGAAGGCTAACCTTCCACCTATATAAATCATATTTTGTTCACCGTACCAATTGGCATAATTATTTTTATCCACACCAACTTTTATATAACTACCTGAGGTGGTAAAATTATATAAATCTTCCTGTTTGGTCTTTTCTTCATTACCTATTTCTGCAGCTATGTATAAATTTTGGGTTAACCTGTAATCTGCAATCAATTCCAAGCCTTTATAATTATCATCCAAGGATGTTCTTAGGATTCTACTTAAATCTACACCTAGGCGCAAACCATAAGATTGCTGATATGTAATAGAATCTTTTTGGTTGAGATCTATGGGCTTGTCCTGGCTATAGGCCGTGTAGCTGCATAAGACAATAAGAAGACTAATGAAATATCTTGACATGGGTAGAATCTGAATTGATTACTTGAGTTCTTGTTACTTCTATATCCTGTATCCAATTATCGGAATCTATTGTTGTATTTGCCTGCAATTCATCATAATTTACAATAAAGCCACAACCCCTGGATAAAAAGTCTTCCATACGTTGATAAGAAAAGTTTACCGTATCAATATTTCCCGTTTCAAACCCTTCGTCATTGTCAGCGGAACTGTTGATCATAATAAAACTGGTCATGTCAACATCTGTTTTAAGCGGTATGGAGATGGTGCTAAGAGCAGTTCTATCTGCAACTGTGTTTACGGTGACATTCTGACCAACTCCTACTACTCTTAACGTAGGTACATTTTTTATTGCAGTTGTATCTGAAATGTTATAAAACTCTATGACCAATAGTGGCGTATCGCCCTCTACACAAATATCATCTTTTTCGCATGATGATATCGCAATGATACCTATGAAGCACAGAATTACTATATGTAGCCTTCTCATCCTAAATTTTCTTTTCTAAAAGTACAACATTTTCTACGTGATGAGTTTGCGGAAACATATCTACAGGTTGAACCTTGATAATGTTGTACATTTCTTTCATCAATTCTAAATCTCTAGCTTGGGTAGCACTATTACAGCTAACATACACTACTTTTTTAGGCGCAATGTTTAAAATTTGTTGAACAACATCTTTATGCATTCCATCACGTGGTGGGTCAGTAATTATAACATCGGGAACACCGTTTTGAGCTATAAACTGTTCGTTAAAAACATTTTTCATGTCCCCAACAAAAAAGTCTACGTTTTTAATTGCATTTCTTTCTGCATTGGCCTTGGCATCTAAAATAGCTTCTGGAACAGATTCAATACCAACAACCTTCTTTGCTTTTTTTGATACAAATTGTGCTATGGTTCCCGTGCCTGTGTAAAGGTCATACACCAATTCATCACCTTTTAAATCGGCAAAATTTCTGGTGATTTTGTAAAGCTCATAAGCCTGCTTGGAGTTGGTTTGATAAAAGGACTTTGCATTGATTTTAAACTTGAGTCCTTCCATTTCCTCAAAAATATGATCTCTTCCAGAAAAACAGATGATTTCTTGATCATAAATAGTATCGTTCTGCTTAGGGTTTATTACATATAACAAAGATGTTATCTCTGGGAACGTAGTTGTTAAATGGTTCAATAAAAGCTCTCTCTTCTCCTTGTCATTTTCAAAAAATTGCACCAATACCATTATCTCGCCAATAGATGATGTTCTTAGCATTAACGTGCGTAACATACCATATTGGTTTCTTGGGTTGAAAAAGGTTAATCCGTTTTCAATAGCAAATCTTTTTGTTTCTAACCGAATAGCGTTTGAAGGGTCTTTTTGAAGATGACATTTTTTAATGTCCAATATTTTATCCCACATACCTGGTATGTGAAAGCCTAAAGCATTTTTATCATCGATTTGCTTGTCAGATTGAATTTCATCTAGGGTAAGCCAACGACTATCGGAAAATGAAAATTCCATCTTATTTCTGTAGAAATACTGTTTCTCAGAACCTAAAATCGGCGTCATTTCCGGTAAATCTAAATGGCCGATTCTTTTAAGATTGTTCTCTACTTCTTTTTGTTTGTAGAATAGTTGATGCTTGTAGCCCATATCTTGCCACTTGCAACCTCCACAGACATTAAAATGTTGACAAACTGGATCTACCCTTTTATCTGAAAGGGAGTGAAAATTAATTGCTGTGCCCTCAAAATATGCTTTTCGCTTTTTAGTGGTTTGTACATCTACCACATCACCGGGTACAGTGTTGTTCAAGAAAATAACCCTGCCATCTGGGGCCTTACCAATAGTTTTACCTTTTGCAGCTGCATCGGTCACTAAAACATTTTCAAAAACCAGTCGCTTTTTCTTTTTTCGCATGTGGCAAAAGTAAGCATCCCGTTGCATTTATTATAACTAATAAGTACTGTTGACTTGTTATATTTAGTTAAAAAAGATGTTGAATATTGTAATGCACAGGTTTGGGTTTTCCTAAAAATAAAAGTCAGGAATATCGTTTAGAAAGATTTCCTGACTTTTATATTTTATTTGGTAGAAAAACTATTGTTTCTTTTTGTTGAATTTATTTAAAATTCTCTCCATTTGTTTACCCGCAGCTTCTCTTCCGCCTAAGCCAAAAGATAGTGCAATGGTTACTGCAATGGTACCTAATGTAATACCAAAGGCCATGTTTATGATGTCGTCACCAATGCCCATGGTTTTAAGACCCATCGCTAAGAAAATAGCTAAAATGCACATTCTTACTATCGACGCTACAAAAAGATTATTTTCATCTTTGGCCATTGTTTTGTGAGCCGTTGATGCAATCCAATTACCTATGATCAATATAACCAGCCCAAATAGAATATTTCCTGAAACCCCAACCAAGGTTTCTAATACATTTGTTAGTTTTTCAAATTCTAATTTTTCCAGTGCGGTAATAATCCCAAAAAGAACAATGAAAAAGTAAACCACGTTACCAATTAATTTTGCAAGATTGGTTTTAGACGAAATACTGCTTAAGTTCATTTTATTAACTATGCCATCTAAATTTAAACTCTCTAATAAATCGGTTATTAAGCCAGCAACAAATTTACCTCCAATTACAAAAATGAGTAGAATTAGTACTGCAACAATTATTTTAGGGATGGCATTGAAAAATTGTTCTAACATATGTGTTGCAGGAACAGAAATGGCATCCATATTTAAAATATTAAGGGCATTGATCAATAATGGAATGAATATAAAAATGAAAACGACTTTTTTAAGTATGTTCACTAAATCTAAATTCTCTGGTAATTTTAATTTAGGAACAAAGCTTTGTATGGTTTCACCAGAAAGCCCAACAAGTTCAGAAACTATAGTTGCTAACATATAACCAATATAACCTACTAAACCTGCACCTACAATATTAGGTATGTAATCTGTAAACCCATTAAGTAAATTTTTGACCGGATCTAAAACACTTCTCATACCCAGTTTTTCTAGCGCAAGCATGAAAACAAAAATCATGATAAAGAAGTAAACCAGTTTCCCAATAAAGGAAGATAGTACAACTTTGCCCGTTCCAAGTTTGTTATCTACATTGGTTTTTTTGATTAGTTTGGTAATGAGCCTTTTTAAAAATCTGGCAATAAACCAGCCAATAATAAGTATTAGTATGGCACCAATAGTAGTTGGTAAAAAATCGCCAACTGAGTTTGAAAGGCTTGTCATAATGTTCTCTAAATAGTTCATAATGTTCTTTTTATAGTTAATAGGTTATATTTATTAAGACACATTTTTTAGATAGTAGTCACATTATTTGGTAGTTCAAAGGTTCTTATAGGTTTTATGGTGATTCAAAAAAGATTATTTATTAAGTTTGTAATTCTACAGGATGATTTCTCTCCCACGCTGAATTTTCGCCCCGATAGCTTTATCGGGATCTGAAAGGAAAAAGGTATAGAAGGAATTGCTAAAGTTTTATTTAAAGTAATTTTTTATCATGTCAATTTTAGAAAACATCACATCTTCTGAAGATGCAATTGCATTGGAAGATAAACACGGAGCACACAATTATCACCCACTACCTGTTGTATTGAGCAGGGGGGAAGGTGTTTATGTATGGGACGTTGAAGGCAAACAGTATTTTGATTTTCTATCTGCATATTCTGCAGTAAACCAAGGTCATTGCCACCCAGTTATTGTAGACGCTATGGTGGAACAGGCCAAAACACTTTCTTTGACTTCAAGGGCTTTTTATAATGATATGTTGGGTAAGTATGAGAAATACGCTACCGAAACTTTTCATTTTGATAAGCTGTTACCTATGAATACAGGTGCCGAAGCTGTTGAAACGGCTTTAAAAATTTGTAGAAAATGGGCTTACGAAGAAAAAGGTATTGCAGAGAACAATGCTGAGATTATTGTTTGTGAAAACAATTTTCATGGTCGTACCACTACAATTATATCCTTTTCTAATGATCCGGTAGCTCGTAAAAATTTTGGACCGTATACAGACGGGTTCATTAAAATAGAGTACGACAATTTAGAAGCACTTGAAGAAGTTTTAAAATCTAATGATAATGTAGCAGGATTTCTTGTGGAACCAATACAAGGTGAAGCAGGGGTTTATGTACCTTCTGAAGGATATTTAAGTGGTGCAAAAGCATTATGTGAAAAGTATAATGTTTTGTTCATTGCCGATGAAGTACAGACAGGTATTGCGCGTACCGGACGTTTACTTGCCACATGTGGTAATTGTTCTTGTCCAGATAAGCATTGTAGCGGTACTCCTGAAATTAAACCAGATATCCTAATTTTAGGTAAAGCCTTGTCTGGTGGCGCATATCCGGTATCAGCAGTATTGGCCAATGACAATATTATGGGAGTTATTCGCCCAGGAAATCACGGGAGTACGTTTGGAGGGAACCCTATTGCTGCAGCTGTGGGCATGGCCGCCTTAGGAGTTGTTAAAGATGAAAAACTTGCGGAAAACGCGTATAATCTAGGTGAAATTTTCAGGGAAAAATTAAACGAGTTCATTCCAACGTGCGATCTTGTTAAAAGTGTAAGGGGTAAAGGACTTTTGAACGCCATTCTTATTAATGATACGGAAGAAAGTTCTACCGCATGGGATATTTGTATGGCATTAAAGGAAAATGGTTTGCTTGCCAAACCAACTCACGGTAATATCATAAGGTTTGCTCCACCGTTGGTTATGACTAAAGAACAACTTTTAGAATGTGTTGCAATTATTATTAAAACACTGCAAGAGTTTAAAAACTAGAAATAAAAAATCCCCGATGTAATATCGGGGATTTTTTTATTTAAATACTAGTTGTTATTGAAAATCAGCCGTTGCAAAAAATGCAATGATGAGCCCAAAATAAATAATGGTGAGTATTAATAATATTACAGAAAGGGCCAGACCTATATAAGACAGTATCTTACCTGTCTGTATATTATCATATCCACTGTAATTGCCAGGATTGGCTTCATGGAATGCCTTTGCTTTTTTAGCATAATTCAACCCAATGAAACTGAAAATAGCACCAAATGGACCACAGCAAAAAAGTGTCAAAACTATAGATAGTATGCCAAATGTCAATGCATTGCTAGAACCTGGAATTTTTTCTTCCATTATTGGTTGTTTAATAATTCATTCATACGCTCTTGAATAAGTTCTTGGTCTTGGCTCATGACAACATCCCAGCCTATCCACATAATAAATCCAATCATGAACAATAAAAATAAAATGTTCAGGACCAAACCAATAATAGAGACCAGTTTTGCTGTTTTAAGGGCTGAATAATTTGTGTAGTCATTAGGATTGGCCTTATAGACCTTAGAGGTATTCATTGCCAATATTAATCCTATGATACTTAGGATAAGCCCTAGGATACCATAACACCAACATAGTATAATAGATGCAATGCCAAGTACTAATATCAACGTAACATTGGGTAATTTTTGTTGTTCCATAATTTTAAAGGTTTAGTTAGATAAATTTTAATATATAATTGGTCAATATAAAACCTACGGTACTTACCATAAGTATTATCGTAATAGTATTTGAATGTTTAATGGGATAAAACTTATTGATGCCCAAAAAGACAAACAAGGCTAACATAGGATAAATAGCCGGATACATTAAAAAGGCGGAAATAAATTCCCCCTTAATTAAAAATAACAACGAACGTTGCAATCCGCACCCAGGGCAATCAACCCCAAGCAACTGTTTAGTAAAGCAGGGAAGCATAAAGTTTTCTAATGCTAAAAAAAGAATTAATGCCTTGAGGCGCATCTGTAAATAAATTAATAGTCGGAAAATTACCATTATTTTTGTGTATACAAAACAAAAACATGTCTCAATTTCAGATAGGTGATACTGTAGAAACCATTGATGATGTCATTAAAGGAAAGGTAAATGCTATTCATGGCAATAACATTACAATTATTAGTGATGATGGTTTTCCTTTGGTGTATGCACCCCATGAACTTGTTTTGATTGCTGATGAAATCCGGGTATCCAATTATGAAATTGCCCGCATAAAAAAAGAAAAAGAACTACCAAAGAAAAGAAAGACGGCAGTGGTTAGGCCCAAGGAGCGCAACGCCCCTAAGATGGAAGTTGATTTGCATATCAACCAATTGGTAAAGAATCCAAAACAAATGGATAATTACGCCATGCTAAACCTGCAATTGGAAACAGCAAAACGGCAGTTAGATTTTGCCATTGGTAAACGCATACAGAAAGTTGTCTTTATTCACGGGGTAGGAGAAGGTATTCTAAAAGAGGAACTACGCTACTTGTTCAACAAATATGATAATATTAAATATTATGACGCGGAGTATCAAAAATACGGTCTTGGCGCAACAGAGGTTTATATCTATCAGAATCCTTAAACTATCCGCCTGTAGTTACTACGCCAAATTCATTGATCTGTAAATCCGTAATTCTACTACCATTTTCATTTACAAAGGTAATACCGCTTAATTTAATGGTGTGCGTAAAGGTTACGTCATCTGTGGTTGTAGTGCTAATGGCTACGGTACCACCTTCTGCCTCAATTTCTTCAATTACCGTTGGCGTCAGTGGCGGCGGTGCATCACAGAAATATGCACTTGTTACGGATTCTGAAAAAATACGGTAGCTCACTTGTGAATTACTCGGAACGGCACTTTCCCTATCGGTTGTTGTTACTTCATTTTTCAATAGTCCGCTCGCTAAAGTAATTATCAATGATTCATCACCATTAATCTTAAAGACCACGTTAGTGGAGGAGGTGGATAGGGTGCCACAATTTTGCACATCGGTTACGCTGTCAAAGTCCACTGTTTCTATTTGAAGATCGCCATCATCACAGGCCAAGAATAAAAACAAGCAACCAATTAAAAGGTATTTTTTCATACTTCAAATTTAATTTAAAAATTATAAACCCATGGAAAGCGCGCCCTCCATTTATGGGTAAATTAACTTTATTTGAGCTATTTTTGTGCTTTATTTATTAGAGCAGGCTTTGATGAAACAGGTATACTTAGACAATGCGGCAACTACACAGGTTCACCCAACGGTAATTTCAAAAATGCAAGATGCATTGGCCAATTCTTATGGAAATCCTTCTTCTACCCATAGCTTTGGTAGAACTTCCAAAACAGCAATAGAAAGTGCTAGAAAAACTATAGCTAAATATATTAATGCACAGCCTTCTGAAATTATTTTCACCAGTGGTGGTACTGAAGCGGATAACATGATATTAAGGTGTGCGGTAAGGGATCTTGGAGTAAAAACCATTATCACCACAAGAATAGAGCACCATGCCGTATTGCATACTGTAGAAGAATTGGAAGCTAAAGGACTTATTGAGTTACGTTATGTTAATTTGGATACTTATGGTAATCCTGACCTGTTACATTTAGAGGAACTTTTAAAGGCCGATGGTTCAAAAAAATTGGTAAGCTTAATGCATGTAAACAATGAAATAGGCAATAAAATAGACTTGGAGCAAATTACCTTGTTGTCGAAAAAGTATAATGCCTTGGTACATTCAGATACGGTGCAATCCTTAGGTCATTATGAGTGGGACGTTAAAAAATTTCCTATAGATTTTCTTGCCGCTGCGGCACATAAATTTCACGGACCTAAAGGAATTGGTTTTGCTTTTATCCGTAAAAATTCTGGTATGAGTTGTATGATATCCGGTGGTTCCCAAGAACGTGGACTTAGGGCAGGTACGGAGTCTTTTCATAATATTGTTGGCCTGCAAGAAGCATTTGTACATGCCTATGATAATTTGGATTCTGAAAGAAACTATGTTGAAGGTCTTAAGAAATATTTTATTCAACAGGTGCGGAAAGAAATACCAAATGCCACATTCAACGGCCATTCGGGAGATTTGGAGAAAAGCACCTATACGTTGGTAAATGTTTGTTTGCCCATTACCGAAGATAAGGCCATGATGCTATTATTTAATCTGGATATTAAAGGTATTGCATGCTCCAAAGGTAGTGCGTGCCAATCTGGGAGTGATACGGGTAGCCACGTATTAGCCCAAATTTTATCTAAAGAGGATATGAAAAAACCATCGGTGCGTTTTTCATTTTCTACCTATAACACTAGGGAAGAAATTGACTATACCATTAAGGTTTTAAAGGATATTATAGAAAGTTAATTTAGTTCTTGTTGCGGTCTCTCTTTCTTTCACGTTCATAAGGAAATTTTCTTATTGCTAATTTCATCATACGATCAATGAGGTCCGTAGTGTTTTTGCCGGTCTTTTTGTTAATTTCCTTTTCATACTTCCATAGTAATCTACCTGAATCCCCATCGCTGATTTTAATGCCTATACGTCCATAATCGGCTCCGCCAGAGATATAATCCGTAAAACTAAATTCTGTAGGTACCCCGCTAGAAAGTAGAATGTTAAGGTCTAGAGTGCCGCTAATAATACCGTCTACGCCTAAAATTTCACTTAACTGTTTGGTAGTGTACACATCAATATTTTCATAGGAAACATTATTTTGGGCCAAAATAGCCTTGGTATTCTTAATGTTTTGAAACTTGACCGGTAATTTCTTCTTTTTGCTACGTCTAGAGAAATAGGTCTCCAAAGCATTTTGTACGGCATACCCCTCATTTTCTTCAAGCCTTTTCTGTTCCTCGGAAGAAATAGGTTCGTTAAGATCCAGATTTGTTAGAAAAGGAATAATTGCCAAAACGGCATGGTCTTCACTTAACTCATCAAAATTTGGACTTTCATAAATATTCTTTTGCCCCAAAGCGGCAATGCAATACAATGTGGTCAAAAAGAAAAGTACGCGCTTCATTTGTTTATTTTATAGGTGTATACCTAATTTTAGGTTCAATACCCTTGATGTTAAATAGTTAGGTACGGCAAATTCATTCTTACTGTCCACATCTCTTACCCATGTATTGGTAATGGAGTTTTGGTTGTTGAATAAATTAAAAATTTCAAACCCAATTGTAAGCTCTTTTAAAGTATGCAACCAATATGTGACAGGAAACAGCTTGTCCTTGCCTGCAAAAATATAGGAAATTCCTAAATCTGCACGCTTATAATCCCTTAATCTATTCTGAAAAATATAAGGGTCTGCATAGCTAGGAGACCCACCTGGTACACCTGTTTGGTAAACTAGATTAAGATACATTTTTAAATCTGGAATTTTAGGAATGTAATCTTGAAAAAGAATCCCCACTTTCAATCGTTGATCTGTAGGTCTAGCAATATAACCTCGGTTGTTCCTATTTTCCTCGGTCCTTAAATAGCCTAGACTTACCCATGATTCCGTTCCAGGTACAAAAGCACCGTTTAATCGTAGTTCTGCACCATAAACATAAGCATCGGTATCATTGTTTGCACTATAACGAATACGAACATCTTCTAGAGTATACGGATTTACATTTTTAAGCTTTTTATAATATGCTTCACTTATCAGTTTAAATGGCCTGTCCCAAAGAAGAAAACTGTATTCGTTACCCAAAACTACGTGATATGATCGTTGGGCTTTTACATTAGCGTTTACCATACCTGTAGAATCCCTTAATTCGCGGTAGAATGGGGGTTGATGATATAGTCCGGTAGAAAACCGGAACAGCATATCTTTTTTCCAATCTGGTTTTATTGCCAATTGTAACCTTGGGCTATAAACGGTCTGGGACACTTTTTCCCCATTTGTATCATTAACGGTCCAATGATGAAATCGCATGCCAAGATTGTAATATAAATTAGTGTTTTTCCATGTGTTTTGAGTCCCAATTTGTGCATATCCGGAAAAACGGTCGGTTTGTACAAAATTTAGGGCGTTTAAACTGTTATAAGCAACCAAGGGAGCATTAAAAGGATCTATGGGCTGATTATTAATGAACTCAGGTCTTGGGGGTCTAATTGAAAATCCGGCCGAATCAATAAACTCAGACTCCCTTAATTGGTCCCGTATATCCTCATGGGTATATTTAGCACCCCATTCTATAAGACTATTTTTGATTTTATGAGACCCCTTATGCTCTAAATTTAGTATTAAGGCATCCAGGTCATTTCTTGTTCGGTTAAATTGTGAACCAATCCCTCTAGGATTTAAAACCTCTCCCATGGTATCACTGGTAAAATTGCTATCTACGTCACCTAGGCCATAGGTTGCAATTACATCTGAATATTCCTCTTCTGTGGTGTGGTAAATGGAGGAGATTAATTTTAATATGGTATTATCACTTAATTGATACGTGCCTTTTACAGCAGCTAATGCAGTTATATACTTGTTTTTTTCTATACCCTCATAATAAACGATTAAGGCTTGGGGATCGTTCAATGTACCAAAATTGGTCTGTCTGTTTAAAGGTTCGTTTACATAGTCGTTGAGAGATAAATTGCCTAAAAAATTCAATCTAAATTTACTGCTTAGCTGATAGGTAAGATAACTTTGAACATCCGTAAAAGCAGGGTTAAAATTGTTTTGGGTCTGTTGGCTATTGACAAGGAGGGAATTATTTCTGTATCTAAAACCAGATACACTTTTTAATTTTTTGTTCTTAGACACGGTTTCCATACTTGCTTGCGCCCCTAGAAAACTACCTTCCATGCGTAATGAAAATAATGTAGGGGTTTTGTATTTGATGTCCAGTACAGAAGAAAGCTTGTCACCATACTTGGCTTGAAATCCTCCTGCGGAGAATTTTACATCTTGTACAAGATCACTGTTTACAAAACTTAGGCCCTCTTGTTGGGCAGACCTTATTAGGAAAGGTCTATAAACTTCAATTTCGTTTACATAGACCAAATTTTCATCATAATTTCCTCCCCTTACCGCATATTGGGTAGATAGTTCATTATTGGCATTTACGCCGGGCAATAATTTTAAAATTGTTTCAACTCCGGCATTGGCGCCTGGAATTTTTCTTATTGTAGCTGGTGCTATATTTAAAATTGTTTGTGAAGATCTTTCTCCATTTGCCAGAACCGTAATTTCTCCTATTTGTGTGGTATTGGTTTTTAAAATTGGGTTGAACTCAAAAATATCGTTGGTGGTCAATATGAGATGTTCCAGAATAACATCCTTATGGGCAATATGGGAAAAGACTATGGTGTTCTCCTGATCCGCAACTAGCTCAAGTGAATAGAAACCAAGGCTGTTTGTAGTGGTGCCCAATTGCCCCGTTGTTATATGTACATCGGCCAGGGCGTTATTGTTTTCGTCAAGAACTATACCTGTAATAGTCGCATTTTGCGCATAGCCAATGGCATTGCACAATATCATGATAAGGGCCAGAAAATTATACGATCTCAATATCTATTTTCTATAAAAAGAGGTGGTAAGCGTATTTACATTTCCTACATTATCTGTAACGGTCACTTTTAGAACACATTGCGTTTGGTCCGCAATCTTATCATCAAAATTATAAGTTAGGGTATTGCGCTTTGGTTCATATTCCATTAAAATCCATTCCCCGTTTAATGTTGCCGTATAGGTATCAATACCACTTAAGTCGTCCGCTATACTAACACTAAGGTATTTATAATTATTAAGCCACTGCTTTTCCTTAAAATTTTTGGTTCTAATGGTTGGGGGAGTGGTATCCCTTGCTATGGTATATGTTCCAAGATATCTGGTGCGCGCCGTAAATAAGTTGCCCCGTTTATAGGTATTGGTGAAACTGGGTTGCAACTTGTCGTTTAATCTTGCTATAAACAATTGTTTTTGTATTTCCTTAGGGTGTTTTGATACGTCAAAAGTAATGGTGAAATTCCTATGCGCCGGTACGGTATTGCTATGTATGGTTACCGTATCATTACCTTTTTTCAAATCAATATAAAAATCCTCATAAAATGTATTTGCTGGAAAATATACTTTTGCACCTCCCAAATCATAGTTGTTCGGCTTTTTGGCCACCAAATAACTATCGGTAATTTTTTCCCTACTAGTTTTAGGGCCTTGGTTTTCCTTTCCTTCTATAGGTATGGTAAGTTGTGTTTTGTTTCCTGCATAATCCTTAATAATTAGATTTGCCGTGTAGCTGAGCCCTTTGTTTACTTTTACTTTACCTTGATTATAAATTTCTTTATAAATACTTAAATTGTTGCCCGCAGACTTAAAGCTTTTCTGTATCCGCTGTCTGTACTTGCCATAGTAATCATAATCTATTAGCGTGTTAATGTATCTGGTCTCGCCAAACGAGAACGATTCAAAATCATAAAGGGAATACGTCTTGCCGTTAACATTGAATTCTACGGAGTAAACACCATTTTTGTTTGCCGCCATATCCAACCTGTCAAAACCTACAAATCCAAAGCCTATTTCTCCTAGGGCTTCTACCTTGTCCGCTAGAAAGGTGCCATCACTTTGTCTGGTGAAATTGATCTGTGTCCTCTCTTGGTTGTTGTTAATATGGGCATTGTCATCCAATGGATATGCAAATAATTTTTCTAATGTAGGATTTGTGGCATCGGCTACATGTAAACCATATAGAAATGGGTTGGTAGGTTTTTCTGAAATACTGCTGCGAATTTCAAAATGTAAATGAGGGCCTGCAGAACCTCCCGTATTTCCACTATATGCTATTAATTCTCCTTTTTCAACCTTTAACTCCCCATAATCCGGAAAAACTTCGACCTCAAAAGATTTTTTCTCGTATTGAAGTTTTTTAATATATGCTTCTATTCGTGGGGAAAACTTTTGTAGGTGCCCATAAACCGAGGTATAACCATTGGGATGTGCAATGTACAGGACCTTTCCGTACCCCCATAGAGAAACTTTAATTCTGGTAACGGTGCCGTCCCCTATAGATTTTATAGGAATTCCTTCGCGTTGTTGGGTTTTTATATCCAGACCTGAATGAAAATGGTTGGAACGTAATTCACCAAAAGTACCGGCCAAAATAATGGGGATATCCATTGGTGGGTCAAAAACATCCTTAGGATAGTTTTCCTGAGCTATTATTGTAAGACTGAAAAGTAAGGATAAGACGTAGGTTATTTTTTTCATAAAGTAGATGCAATAGTGCGAAAATAATTAAAGAAGCACAATTCTGGGAAGTTGCTTGTGCTAAAATTTTAATAAAGGCCGATAGTATAAATATTTGACAATATAATTAACCTTCATTTAGGAATATTTCACAAAACTATTGCTAAGTCATCTAATCTATGTTAACTTTGTGTAAATCGCATTGATTTTGATGTATGGGAGAATTGATTAAAATCGTTGATTCCTTAGAAAATAAAATTAGCAAATTGTTACAGCAGCTAGAGGCTCTTAACAATGATAATTTACAATTGAAAAAGGAATTGAAGAACATAAAATCTTCACAAGAGAATGCAAGTAAAACGGTGTCTGAATGGGAAGAGAAGTACAATTCACTTAAACTGGCGAATTCAATGCTTGGCAGTAATACAAACAAAACAGAAGCTAAGCTTAAAATAAATACATTGATACGGGAGTTGGACCATTGTATAGCGCAACTATCGGAATAATGTCTATAAAATATGTCAGAAAAGCTCAAAATAAAACTCTCAATTGCAGATAGGGTATATCCTTTAACGATTGATCCAGCTCAAGAAGAGGGTTTAAGAAAGGCCGCTAAAAATATTGAACAGTTGGCCAAAAAATTTGAGCAAAATTACGCAGTTAGGGATAAGCAGGATGTATTGGCCATGTGTGCCTTACAATTTGCATCTAAAATTGAGCAAAATGGCATTGAGCAAACAGAAGGAACCAAGAAAGCGGAACAACGCCTTAAGGCATTGGAAGATTTGGTGAATTCTAAACTAGCTTTGTAAAAAAAACGTTCTTTTAAATACATTAAGTTATACTGCCCACATTGGTATTACCTTTTGACAAACTCAACATTTATTTTTTTAAAAAGGGTGAGTTTAGATTGTAAAAGCAGGCCCTACTTGTATAGGGATCCTTGATCAGTCTGTTAGCCCTAAACCTGTTTACCGGAGTTTGATCAAAACTTCTCCAATGTGGGCTATTTTTTTATTAATTAATTTAGACTATGGATAGTACAATGATAATTATTGCCGCAATAGTTGGGCTGGCAATTGGTTTTGCGATAGCAAAATTTTTGGAAAAAGGGAAAGCCTCTAAAACCATAATTAATGCAAAGAAAGATGCTGAGCGCATTATTAAGGAAGCCAATAAGGAAGGGGAAAGCATTAAGAAAGAAAAAATATTACAGGCAAAGGAAAAGTTTTTAGAACTTAAAGCTGAACATGAAAAAGTAATTTACGGGAAGGACAAAAAAATAAGCGAAGCCGAAAAACGTACACGTGACAAGGAATCGCAAATAAGTAGTGAGCTTGCCAGAAACAAGCAGATGAACTCCCAATTAGATGGCAAACTCAAGGAGATAGAGAAGAAAAGTGCCTTGTTCGATAAGCGTCATGAAGAGCTGGACAAGATGCATAAAAACCAAGTTCAGCAATTAGAAGTTATATCCGGACTTTCTGCAGATGAGGCTAAAAATCAATTAGTGGAAAGTTTAAAGGAAACCGCGAAGTCAGATGCCATGGCATTTATACAGTCTACGGTAGAGGAATCTAAACTTACTGCGCAACAAGAAGCTCGTAAGATTATTATCAATACCATTCAAAGAATCGGTACGGAAGAAGCTGTGGAGAACTGTGTTTCTGTATTTAATATAGAATCTGATGACGTTAAAGGTAGGATCATTGGTAGGGAAGGTAGAAATATTAGGGCGCTAGAGGCTGCTACCGGTGTAGAAATTATAGTTGATGATACTCCAGAGGCTATTATTCTTTCTTGTTTTGATTCTGTACGTAGAGAGGTGGCTAGGTTGTCATTACATAAATTGGTAACCGATGGTAGAATTCACCCGGCAAGAATAGAGGAAATTGTTAAAAATACAGAAAAACAAATTGAGTCCGAGATTGTGGAAATAGGTAAGCGGGCCGTTATAGACCTTGGTATTCATGGGTTACATCCAGAACTAATACGTGCGGTTGGTAGAATGAAATATCGCTCATCGTATGGTCAAAACCTTTTACAGCACTCTAGGGAAGTAGCCAAGCTTTGTGGCGTTATGGCCTCTGAATTAGGTTTGAATCCTAAAATAGCTAAACGTGCGGGACTTTTACATGATATTGGTAAAGTACCTAACACGGAAAATGAAGTGGAAACTCCACATGCTATCCTAGGAATGCAGTGGGCGGAGAAATTTGGTGAAAAACCAGAAGTTTGCAATGCTATTGGTGCCCACCATGATGAAATTGAAATGAAAACGCTAATAGCACCTATAGTGCAGGTTTGTGATGCCATTAGCGGTGCAAGGCCAGGGGCTAGAAGACAAGTGTTGGATTCTTATATTCAGCGTCTAAAAGACTTAGAGGAAATTGCATTTGGGTTTAGTGGTGTACAAAAAGCCTACGCCATACAGGCAGGTAGAGAATTACGTGTCATTGTTGAAAGTGAAAAGGTTAACGATGATAGGGCTGCACAGCTATCCTTTGAAATTTCTCAAAAGATACAAACGGATATGACATATCCAGGTCAGGTAAAAGTTACTGTTATTAGGGAAACCAGAGCAGTCAACGTGGCCAAATAATATCATATTTACTTCAATAACAAAGCCTCTTAATACTAGAGGCTTTTTTTATTTCAATGATTTTTTAATGCTTCCAGCCATAATTTAAGGTTGTTCTGCTCCGTTGCGGTAAGTTTATTTCTTCTTCCCTTGGGCATTCTTTTCTTAATAAAGACCTGTTGCTCTATAGCAAACGAATATTGAACCATATTGTCACGAGTAAAGACAAGTTCCTTTTGTTTTTTAATATGGCATACATTACATCGGTTCTCAAGGACCGTTAGTGCATTCTCCTTATAATTTTCCTGATAAGAGAAATTCGGTAGTGCTATATAGGATGAAAATGAATGAGCGTTAAATCTATGGAGAAATAACATACTAATCATGAGAAATAAGTGCTTCATGTGGGTTGATACTTAAATCCTATGACCTACCAAATATATAGATTGCTTTAGCGCTTATGTTGCGGTATTATTCGTCTTCACTTTCGGTAGAGTCATTTTCATCGACATCCTTGGTAAGATTGTTCTTTAGGATATTCAGCTTTTTCAATTTTGCTTTCCATGCGGCTAAGGACTCTTTATGTTCATTAACACGCTTTATGACATCTTGCACCAACGGATTACTTTCTGATGCATTTGAGAAAAATTCCAAATTATTCTCTAACTGCCTTATTTCACTTTTACTTTCGTCTATTTTCTTTCTAATAAAAGCGCGTTCATTTTGGATGGCCAGTTCTTGATTGTCCGTTGTTTTAAGCTGCTGAATCTTATTACCGTATTTCAGTAGCTCAGATTCTTGCTTACTTACACCACATTTATGGAACAGGGCATCTATTATTTTATCAAACTTTTGGTTAATGTTCTTTTTCTTAAAAGGAACTTTACCAATTTGCTTCCATTCTTCTGTAAATTCTTTAATAGATGATAAGTCTTTGTCTTTGTCACCGCTTAAATTAAAATCTTTTAAACGTTCAATACAAGCCTCTTTTTTCTTATAATTTTCAATTTCTTCCTTAAATGCATCATTTTTAAGTGCATTAAGTCTATCAAAATAATGATTACATGCATTTTTAAAATCTTTCCAGATTTTATCGGAATATTTACGGGGAACATGACCAATCTTTTTCCATTGACTCTGTATACGCTTCATTTCAGGTGTCGTGGCATCCCAATCTTCACTATCTTTCAGTGAAACCGCCAATTCAAGTAATGCTCGTTTCTTTTGCAAGTTTTCCTGTTGTTCCTTTTTTAGGTTTTTGTAAAAGGCGTTTTTATTTTGATTGAATTCACGTACGGCACTTTTAAAGGCATTCCAGGTTTTGGAATTTACTTTTTGGGGTACTTGTCCGGCCTTGAAAAAAGATTCCCTTAATTCCTCTATGGTTTTTATTTGTTGTTGTAATGCTCCATGATTGGAAGATACGGAAGATGCAATTTTCTTAATATCCTCTATAATGGCATTTTTACGCTCCAAATTCTCTTCCTTGATTTGATCAAGGTTTTTAAAATAATCCTGTCTTCTCTCATGAATGGTCTTGGTGGCCGCGCTAAAACGTTCCCAAATTTCTTCCCTATGTTCTTTTCCTACAGGTCCTAAATCTTCTTTCCAAATTTTATGTAGCACCTGCAGCTCTCTAAATGCCCTGTTTAAATCTGGTTCTTTGGCAAGTTCTTCTGCCCTGGTTACTATTTTACTCTTTTCTTCCAGATTATGCTTAAAATCCAGATCTCGTAATTCTCTATTTATATTTAAAAAATCATAGAAAATTTCAATATGATGGTGGTAGGTCTTCCATACATTATTATAGTTGGCTTTGGGAATAGGGCCTGCATGTCTCCATTTAGCCTGTATATCCTTAAAATTGTTATAGGTAGTATTTATATCTTCCTCAACATTTACCAACGCTTTTAATTGTTCTATTAAATCTAAACGATAGGCAAGATTTTCCTTATGGCTCTTTTCTAAACTTTTATAATATTGATTTCGTTTCTCTTTATAGTCTGTATAAACTTCGTTGAATTGTCTTTTGTCAACAGAGTTATACCTAAAATCAATTTCTGCGCCCCCATTGTCTATGAATTCCTGTTTTTTTTCTTCTATAAATTCATCGAACTTCTGGTTAAATTCATTTCTGATGGCATCTACATGTTTACGAATGGCCTGGACTTTTTCGTTCTTGACCAAACGTTGTAATTCACCAACCAGGTTTTCCATGCTCATTTCATGATAATCCGGCATAGGAATCTCATGTCTTTTTACCGTATCTTCATCTTCCGCGTCCTCTGCATTGGACTCATCAATTTCTTCAATGGCATCAGTTTCTTTTACGGACTGGGCATTGGTATCTTCCGTTTTGATGTCTTCTGCTTTTTCTTCTTGAACATCTTGGCTTTCCGATACACTACTTGAAGTATCCGTAGTAGTTTTTTCCTCTATTGATGATTCTGGTATTTGGTGTTCTTTATCCTCGGACATATTCCTTAATTATATGCTTACAAGATAGTGACTACCCCTAGAATTGCAAAGTATTAGCGTCTATTTTTAGTATATGAATGAAGTAGATAAAAGCTATCTAAGTTTGCTTTTTTTAGTAATTTATTTAAAAATGAAGCTGTTATTTAATCATTATTGTTCCAAATGGACCAGGCTTTTTCTGCTTGTAGTTCTAACATTCTTAGTCCGTTACAAATTGTTGCGCCTTTTAGTTTACCTGCTTGAAGGAATGCCGTTACCTCAGGATTGTAGATGAGGTCAAACAATAAATGTCTTTTTGTAATGTTTTGATACGGTATTGCGGGCTTTTCTTCAATATTAGGGTATGTGCCAACTGGAGAACAATTTATAATAAGCGTGTGGTCTTCTATTTGGTCATTGGTCAAATCTTCATACGTAAACCCATTCTTTTTACCACTTCTTGATACAAAGGAATAGGTAATTCCTAATTCCTCTAGAACATAGGCAATGGCTTTGGAAGCTCCACCCGTTCCTAATATTAATGCTTTTTTATGGTGTGGTTGTAAATGAGGTACAATTGAATTTTTAAAGCCGTAGGCGTCCGTATTATAACCTGTTAAACCATTTTCATCTACTTTGATGGTATTGACGGCACCTATTTTTTGAGCCGCATTGTCTATCTGGTCTAGGTACGGCATGACTTCTTCCTTGTAGGGAATAGTGACATTGAGCCCTTTAATAGCTTCTTTACTGGTAAATATTGAATTAAATTCCTCAATGGTTTCAAGGTCAAAATTTTCGTAGGTATACTGCTCAAGATTCAAATTTTTGAACTTGTTTTTAAAATATCCCCTTGAAAAAGAATAGGAAATATTCTTACCTATCAACCCAAACTTATGCTTTTCTGTTTTTTCCATACCAATCTAAAAGTAACAAAATGCTTATCCCGATTATTATAAATAAAATTGCGCTCCAATTTTCAAGAACACCCATGTCGGGCAAAAAACGCTCATAGTTCATTATTACTCTTTTTCCATTGGAATCTAACAACACACTACCATCAGGGCCAATTTTATATATTGTTTTTTTCCATGGCCAAACTACCCCCAAAGAACCTGTAATAAAGCCTAATATAGTTGCTGTTGTAATATGTTTGTAATGTTTAAGTACAAAACTTAGAACATGGGATAATGTAACCAATCCGGTTGCTGAACCCAGAGTAAATACAGCTAAAATTTTTAAGGTGTGCAAGCGTTCACTATTTGACGTAAAACTAAAATCACCTACAATTATTTCTGAGAAAGTATCGTACAGTGCATTTACAGAATCTACCAATAACAATACATAATTTCCTAAAAGTATAAGTATAAAGGAACCTGAAAGGCCTGGTAATGTCATGCCGGAAACACTGATCATGCCGCACAGAAAAATGAATATTAAATTGTCATTTTCCTTGGCCGGACTTAAAAAACTAATGGCCACACCAATGGCTAAACCTATTATGGCAGCGGTGAAGGTCTTTTTTTTCCAATAATCAAAATCCTTACCTATATAATAGATAGAGCCTAAAATCATTCCAAAAAAAGTAGACCAAACCAGTAATTCTTTTTTAACTAAGAAATAGTCCAGTAGTTTGGAAATGCTAAAGTAACTAATGAGCATACCCAAAATCAACAATGTCAAAAATGATCCGTTAATATATCTGTAGAAGCTTTTGAATCTACCCCCGAGCAGAAGCTTAAAGGCCTTGGCATTAATTTTTTGCAGGGAGTATATAAATTCTTCATAAAAACCACCTACAAAAGCTACAATACCACCAGATACTCCAGGTACTTTATTGGCAGTGCCCATGCACAATCCTTTTATGACCAAGAAAAATTTATCAGTAAAGGATCTGGGGTGACTCATGTAGTTTTTTTGCTTACTTCTTGGAAGCGGATTTTTCCAATATAAAAATAAGGGAAAAACCTATTACAGCAGCTACAATTGCAAAGGTTAAATGATTGTCGCCCGCAAAAGAAAAAGGCGATATATTTTCATCTATAATTATTTCCTTTTTACCAATCTTTATAACTTCGGTTATATTTTTCCATGGCCATATTTTATTCAAAGAACCTAAAATAAACCCGGTTAATACGGCTAAAGTGGCATCTTTATAATTGGTGAACATCCATTTTAATACTCTGGCAAAACTTAAAATACCAAAAATGACCCCCGTAGCAAAAGTTGCTACTATAGCGATATCCTTTTCGTTTACTGCTTCCAATACGATTTTGTAAGAGCCTAGTAAAACCAAAATAAAAGACCCGGATATGCCTGGTAATACCATGGCACAAATTGCTATGGCACCAGATAGAAAAATAAATGGCAGACTGCCCGTGCTTGTTGATGGGGGCAAAGTGGTAATATAGAATGCGGAGACCGTACCTATAATAAAAAGTGCTATGGCCAAGAAACCCCATTTTTTAATGGATTTCGCGACAAAAATTACACTGGCCAATACCAAACCAAAGAAAAAGGCCCAAGTAGGTATAGGATGCGTATCAAGAAGCCAAGTGATCACTTTAGATAGTGAAAGTATACTTATAAGCATACCTATGCAGAGTGCTACTAAGAAATTACCGTTCAACCTGTCCCAAAAGGTGGCAAACCCCTTTTCCTTAAATAATTTAAACGTAGTTAAATTTACGTTGTTTATAGAGGTTATGAATTCCTCATAGATACCGGTCACAAAGGCAATTGTTCCTCCGGAAACGCCTGGTACCAGTTCGGCAATACCCATTGCCATTCCTTTTAAGCTAATAAAAATGTAATCTAGTGGTTTTCTATTTTCCATAGAATGTAGAACCTGTTCTAAGAGGCTTTATTGTATTTGCTTACAATTTTCTGAGTCCATTCAGAATTGCCGAATTTCGGAAATTTTTCCTTGAATAAATGTAGTTTTTTTTGGTCTTTGTCAATCTTTAAAGCGTCCATTAATGTGATCCTTGCATTAATCATATCATTGGCTATACATTGAAATCCTACAGATTTATAGAGCAATTTAAGATTGTCCGGGTAAAACTCCCGTCCTTGTGCCAGTATTTCAATTGCGGCTTGGGTTTCACCATTTAAATGTACCACATCTGCCCATTTTAGCCATGTGTCCAGCTCATAGTTGCCCAAATCAACCGTCTGCTTAAAGGCAAAATCTGCCTGATCGTAATTATGCAGTGCAAAATGAATTTGTGCACATTTTTTCCAGTAAAGGGGATTTTCCCCATCAATGTTCAGCGCCTTGTTAATATAATAGACCGCCTTTTCAAAATCTTTTATATTGTAATAAAGATTGGTAATGGCCAACCATCCTTTATCCAACAACGGGTCTTCATGCACCGTTTGATAAAAATAATACTTGGCCATTTCAATATCCTTAAGCTTTTCATAGCATTTGCCAATTCTTAGAAAAGCGTGTGATGTGGGGTCTTCTATGGATATGGTAGTCTCATAATTTTCTATAGCCTCTCTATGCCTTCCTAATTTTTCCAATACTTTGCCCTTTTCAAAGTAGGCACCTATAAAACTATCATCGGAAATTATGGCAAATTCAAAAGCTGTTAAAGCTTCAGCATACATTTCAATATAGGTATACTGCTTGCCAAGTTGGTGCCAGGCAACCTCACAATATGGATTTTTTTCCAAATATTCGTTCAAGTACACTATAGCCCCATCATAATCCTCTAAAAATTCAAAACAATATATTACGTTATAAAGGGATGAATAATCTTGCTCATCATATTCAACACACTTCATAAAGCTCTTTTTGGCCTCGTTGAAATTATCCATAAATAGATATTCCATTCCTAGGAGGCTATAAATATCAAAACTATTGGTGCTGAACGCTAAGGCTTTGCGCAACAGTTCAACTGCAGCTTCATGATTGTCCTGTTTGGAGAAAATATTTGCACGCTGAATGTAGATTTCTTCATTTTGATGATCCAGTAGCTGTAATTCATCCAATAAGGCTTCGGCTTTTTCTATTTGATTTTCAAACACCAAAACTTCTACTTGAAGCAATTTTAATTCTATTGATGCAGGATGTTGTTGTAGCCCAATTTTAATGCCTTTTTTTGCCAAGGAAATTTTTCCGTGATTTAAATAATGGTGGATAATGTCTTCAAAATCCTCCGCATCAAAGAAATAGACATCGTCTGTCTTGAGCATCGATTCAAATTTTGTAATAGGCTTGTCCGGTTTCTCGTTAGATTCTAACGCCATAGGAACTTTTTGGTGTTTCTAGATAATTAAAAGTAAGTGTTTGTAACGTGTATGAGGAGGTTAGTACAGCTATATTATTAACAAATTAGTTAACAACCCGCTGTTATAACCTATCTAAAATAGCTAAGATTGTAGTGCAACCTTGCTGTATTTCCTTTGCAGATATGGTTAATGGGGGTGTTATTCTCACCGCTCTATTTTCAAATAATAACCAGAACAATATTAGGTTTTCTTTCTTGGTGGTTAGCACAACTTCATTGGCCGTTTGGGCAGAATCCATAATTAGGGCGAGCATTAAACCTCTGCCCCGTATCTCTTTAATTTTTGGATGAACCAGAAGTTTTCTGAATAATTTTTCCTTGGCCAATGTATCCTGTAACAAGGTGGTGCGCAGTAATTCATTTAGAGTGGCCAGACTGGCCGCTGCAATTACAGGATGACCTCCAAATGTGGTAATGTGCCCCATTTTTGGCCGTTCACTTAAGGTAGCCATAATTTCTGAACTTGCTATGAAGGCACCTACCGGCATACCGGATGCCATACCTTTGCCTATGACCAATATATCCGGTGTGCAATTGTAATGCTCAAAAGCAAATAATTTTCCGGTTCGCCCAAAACCTGGTTGTATTTCATCCAATATTAATAGTGTACCGGTTTCATTACAACGCATTCTTATTTTCTCTAAATACCCATTTTGCGGCTCAATAAAACCGGCTCCACCTTGTATGGTCTCTAAAATAACACAGGCAGTCTTGTTGGTAATCTTCTCTATATCCTTTTCATTGTTGAATGTTATATGATGAACATCTGGTAACAATGGCCTAAAAACACCTTTTCTTTCTTCAAAGTCCATTAAACTTAAACTTCCCATGGTATTGCCATGATAGGCATTTTTTGCCGAAATTATCTGTGAACGTCCTGTTGCCCTTCTCGCCAATTTCAACGCTCCTTCTATAGCTTCCGTTCCGGAATTTACCAGATAGGTTACTTCTAATGGGTGGGGCAGTTGTGCTGCCAATAGCTTAACATAATCCGTTGCGGGAGATTGGGAATACTCACCATAGACCATTACGTGCATATATTTTGCAGCTTGTTTTTGAACCGCTTCCACAACTTTTGGGTGGCAATGTCCTAATGTGCAAGCAGAAACTCCGGCAACAAAATCTAAATGTGCATTACCTGCCGTGTCATAAATATAACTTCCATTGGCATGTGAAATTTCCAGTCCTAGTGGATAGGGAGAAGTTTGTGCTTGATATTTTAAAAAGTCATTGGTCATGTGAACAAATTAATTCACTTTCTTTTTTGCAGCTGATGCTTTTGGGTCTATAGCCTTGCTATTAGCCGGAATATTATTAACTGGGTCAGATTCATTTTGACTTCGTTGCTGCTCTTCCGCATCAATATCAATGGGGTTATCTATACCTTGTATGACCACCAGTTCCAAATTATTGTCGTCCTCATCAAAAATATCATCTTTTGTCAGTATACGCTCATCTCCACGCCAAACAAACCCTTTAAGAATTCTACTATTTTCCGGAAGGTCCTTTTCTGGAAAAATATCCCCATCTGGATCGGTAAAAAAGGTAAGGTTTTCAATATCATTTTCAGCCATAGTAATCCTGATCTTACTACACACCGTTTTATCTATTCCAATAAGCTCATCATCATCGTTGTACATATAATATACTACTTCTGTATTCTGTACCAAATCAATTAACTTAAGTTCATTGTCTATAAATTTCCCAAATAAATTTATGCCTTTTGCTTGGTTATAACCTGTCATGCTTACACTGTCCAGAGATATGATAAAGGCATTTTTTAATACTTTTAGCGAATCTAACTTTTCAGTTTTAAGGTTAGATTTTAAATGGATGCTATCTCCGGTCATTTGATTGGCCCCGTTCCAAATTACAGGATTTTTAATCAATTGGGTAATGCCCGTTTTTTGTTCTGAGTGTATACTGTCGCACTTACCGCTCAAATCTGTTTTGTAGAATTTAGCATTTCTAAATGCCCTAAGCAACCGTTCTTCTGGTTTACCCGTAACCATTAAGGTATCTCCATGCACGTAGAGTGAGTCTTGTTGTTGTACAGAAATAGATACAGCTCTTCTTGTAGCAAAAACAGAATCTTTTGCTTTGTGGACTTCAGCATAATGTGCCCTTATGATTCCTTTATTGATCGTGTCCGTAACGGTAATGTTATTAGTGGCCGATGCAAATTCATTGGCTTTGTTAAAATAAACACTATCACCCTCAATAATTCTGTTATTATAATCTATTCTAGTGTTTTTAATGCCATATCCGCTTTCTACCTTAGTATCGTAAAAACCTCGTTCACAGTAAATTTTGTATGTTTCGCCTATAATGGTGGACGGACCATACATGTACGCATTTTTGGAGGTAGTATAATAATCTAGTTGCTCTGAGTCTAAAGTGTATTCTGGATTTTGAACATGTACACTATCCAAAAACTGATACTTTTTCAATTCCATAAAATACTTACCAATTTTACTTGTTAATGTATTGGCAGAATCAACTACGGTACCATGGTCTTGGTAAAACGCCTCTTGTTTTTCACGGTCAAATCTTAGAGTATCCGTTTTTAGGGTCATGGATGCATTTTTTAATATAACATTGCCCCATGCTTTAGCTAATTTGTCATCTCCTAAATAGTTTATTTTTTTACTTGTCATTTGGACAGAATCACCTTGTTTTAGGATAACGTTCCCAATAGCCTCTAATCTGTTCTCAAGTTGGTAGTAAATAGCTACATCGCACCAAAGGTCTGCTCCTTGATGTTCAAATTGAACCTGGCGCTCATCTTTACTGAATATAGATGCTCCGGGGTAATCCACTTCATCCTTTGTGAAATTGGCACCATGAACAATATTGATTTGTTTAGGTTCTTCTTGGTCCGCAGTATCTTGGGATAGACCACATTGAATAAATATCAAAAATGATAGTATAAATAAACCAAAAGTTTTCAATCTACTTTTTTTTTCAAAAATAGAACAATTTACACGAGCGGATAACACTATTAGTATACATTTAGCAAACGCTTAAAGTATATCTACAGGTTTCATGTTTTTTTTAAACTTCTGTCCAAAACCAGAATTATTGGGTAGAAAGGGTTTGTCCAAGGTAACATTGGTGCCACTTTGGGGTATAAGATTTTCTTTTCCCAAGGCCCAAAAAATTCCGTTCAGTGCAATTTTTCTCATTTCTGGTATTTTAAAGTCAAAAGGATGTCCAAGAGTTGTAAAAAATACCCTGGCCTTAATACCGGATTTTCCCGTATAAGTTTTGGTCCATGCTACAGGATTGTCCAAGGGAAATTGATCTAGTTTACCATCTATCTCGTGTTGAGATTTTGTAGAGTGACCTGTAAGTATAGGATTGCTATCCCCTTGTAATTTCCAATCACCGCCATCAACATGATATAACCATGAATATGCTTTAAAATCATTAAATCCTTTTAAAATTGGGTGTTCTTCTTTGTCTTTTATTACGGATACATTGGTCACGGGGAACATACCATCATCAAAATGGCCATGGTGGGTTATCCATTGCTGACCAAAAATTTTGGCAGGCCAATCATTATTGAACTCCGTCAGCGTTGTATCATTTTTATACATAAAGGCATGTGTGGTGGTTCTAAAACCAACCATGGGTTTTCCAGATTCTGCATAGTCGGTTATATATTTTCTTTCCTTTTCGGGCAAATTTCTAAAACGTGTAAACATCACCATTAAATCTGCTGTTTCCAATGCTTCTAAACCTGCAATATGGTCGGTTCTGTTTGGGTCAATAATGCCCAAACTATCCAAAGCATAAAGTACGGTAACTTTTGCCCCTAATTCTCTTTTTGCCAATTTAGCCAACATGGGCATGGATTCTTCAGAACGGTATTCTTCATCCCCTGTTACAAAAACAATATGCGCAGGTGACGTAGGTTCTTGCGTCTGTGCGCTTTTATCTTTTTTGTTTTCGTCACAGGCCAGTAATATGGTAAAGGAAATTATTATGTATGCTGTTTTGTTCAATATAGTATTCATAGGTTGTATTCAATTTAGGTTATTGCATTGGGTGTTCTTTTAATAATTCTTCTGGCGTATAAAACCCTTCCCTGTTTTTAGTTGCTTCTCGTATTTTATGCACTTGTTCTGGCTTTATTACGGAGGCTTTATTTCCAAAGGAGTTTCTTACGTAGGTAAGTACCGCGGCAATTTCATCATTTGACAATAGCCCCTTAAAGGCCATCATGGGTACTTGTCCGTCATAATGATTGCCCATAATATCCATTGGGCCATAAAGTCCGTGAAGCACCAATTTAATTAGTCTATCTTGGTCGCCTAACACCCATTGTTGGCCAACAAGGGTAGGGTACCCTGCTTTTTGAAGACCACTTCCGCTTTCTTGGTGACAGGTAATGCAGTACCCTTCTGTTTCATATATCTTTTTTCCTTGGGTGAACATTTCTAAATCCTCGCCTTTTAAATGTGAAGCCAATATTTTTTCATCTGCCTTTTCCAAAAAATTACCGGTTAGTCTGGTCTCTGCAAAATTGAAGGAATCTAACATCCATTCGTCCAGAGGATGTTGTTTGGCAACCTCCAGAATTTCCATACCTTCAGATTTTGGTAGCCATGAGGCGGCGGTAATTGCTTCAAGCCTAACTCTTCCATGCTCATCGGAAGCTGCATGTTTTAATAGTTCTTGGGAATTTTTTAGTTGATGTCCCATATACCGGACAACCCTTACCACCGCTGCCCGTACCCTGTGGTCTTTAGAGGTAGAAAGTTCTGTAAGTAAATCTGCATCTACCTTGTTCATGCCCCAAGTAACCCATAACGCCTCTAGTCTATTATGGTCATAATTAGGGTCGTTTTTATCAAGGTTTTCAACCCAATTTTTGGAAGCTTTTAAAACCTCTTCGGTTTTTCTTCCTCTTAATTCACGACGGGAGCGGTAACGGGTTCTGTATTCCGGTAGTTTTAAATTTTCAAATAGTTGCTCCAATGAGGCACCATCTACCTTAGCAGGTTCAACCAAAGGCCTAGATGGATAAGTGATTCTGTATATTCTTCCATGAACATGGTCACGTAATGGATCACGCGCATTATGTTGCATATGGCCGATCAATATATTGTGCCAATCTACCAAATAAAGTGATCCGTCTGGGGCAAACTCCATTTCCACAGGTCTAAAATTTGGGTCTGTACTTGTTATCAAGTCCTGTCTATGTTTGGTTTTATATCCTGTTCCGTCTTCCATCATTTGATGTTGCTTAAGGCCTAAAAAACCTATGGAATTGGCCAAAAGCATATCCCCTTGAACTTCATCTGGAAAATGTCTACTGGAAATAAATTCCATGCCCGAAGTGGGCCTGACCCTATGGTTTTTCTCTATTAATTCCTCTGTTAAGGGAGAAAAGACACCGTAAATGGGTTTTAGCGAACTTGGCATCATCCAATTTACTTTTGGTCCTGAAGTATGCAAAAAGAAATCCTGACCCCATTCATCAAAGGCAATTCCCCATGGATTGGGTATGGCTACCTGTAATGTGCGTTCCAGTTTTCTACGCTGTGGATTGTATCTGTAAAACCCACCGTTGGTAGCCCGTACAGGTCCATATGATGTTTCTACATTGGTATGGAGAAAAATTCCTTCGGACATATAAAATGCACCAGAAGGATCTGCACAAAAAGCAGAAATGGCATGGTGCGTGTCATGGTCGTCAAAACCACTTAATACTATTTCTACCTTGTCCGCTTTGTCATCACCATCGGTATCGGTATATAATTTTAGATGGGTACCTTGACTTACGTAAACACCTTCTGGAGCAAATTCAAAACCGATCGGTAAATGTAGTTGGTCTGCAAATACGGTTTGCTTATCAGCTTTGCCATCATTATCAGTATCCTCTAAAATTATTAATTTATCATTTGGTTTAGGATCTCCCGGTTTGTAATGTGGATAGGAGGGGAGGGTGGCTACCCACAACCTGCCTTTATTGTCAAAAGATATTTGGGCAGGATTTGCCAAATCTGGAAACTCTTTTTCAGAGGCGAACAAGTCTACCTTATACCCTTTAGGTACCGTTAATGTTTTCAAAGCATCTTCACCATATTTGTATTGTGCAATATGTTCATCATTACCTAAATTGTAGTTGGTTTCTACTGGCGGTAGTTTACTGGTTTGTGCATCTGCTTTCTCTAGGTCAAAAGACGTACTTTGAGCGGTAGACCAAATTAAGGTATCTCTTATTGAGGTTAATTCTCTTGTTTTTCTAATTTCAAAGGGATAGTTATCGGGTCCGTAGGGAGCATGACGTCTGCCAAAAACATGAACTCCATTGGGTATTTTATAATCATTGTGCCAATAAAAATTTTTTTCGTTTACGGCATCATTGACGGCTAGTCTATTAGATTCATTTATAGTTTTTTTGTTACCGGTAAGTTCATTGGCCAAAAAATTAGAGAAAACATTGTAGCCATGTTGGTTTAGTTGAGAACCATCTATGGTATAATCTTGCTTGGATTGATCAAACCATTCTTTGGATTTTTGGAAGGCATTTATGAACGCTACGTTATTTGCCGTACAGATTTCTTGCATTGCTTGGGTGTATAGACCCAAATTTTTATTTTCAGCATTACCGTTAGGTACATCTAAATGATCGGAGAGATCCTCAAAAGCAATGGGAGAAACTACTACCAATTTTGGCGGGGTAGAACCATTGTAATTTTGTTTTAGGGTATGTTTGATAAAAGCATCTAGTTCTGCTTTAAAATTTTCAAGACCTTGGGGGCCTTCAAAAGATTCGTTATAACCAAAAAAGGCAAGGAGAATATCGGCTTTTAAACGTGTCAGCCATTCATCTGGTGTCTCAAACACCCCTTCACTTCCTGAATTTTGAGCTAGTTCAGTTTGGAATTTATCGGCTCCTAAAAAAGCCCATGGGGACACTCTGCCAGAATGTGGTCTAAAGCCTGGGGTGTCGCCACCATCACACATATTTCTAATAAACAGTGAGTCTTTAGGGTAGCGTAAATGCATTTCGGTTTCAAAGCTGCCGTAATTCATCATGCGTGAGCCTAAATTATTCCCAATTAAAACTATAGATGAATTTGGGGTTACCGTAATCAACGGCTCTTTGTTTTGGGAACAACTTATAAAAAGAAATAAGCTTGAAATGAAAATTGAAAATTTGAAAAGTTGATTGGTTGTTTTGCTTTTCATGGTATGCTATTGGGTTGAAGTAAATTGTTCCTTAAATATAGATATAAAAAAACCACTCGAAAGTGGTTTTTGTGATTTTAAATGTATCATTAAAAATTTCGATAATCGCCTTCTAAATATGCATTTGCCTCTTCCTCTGCAAATTTGGCTTTTTCGCTATCCCAATGTAATACCTGGTTGGGGAATCTCCCTGCTATAACACCTAACAGAATTGTTTCCGTTAAACGTGATGCGTAGGAAAAGGGCGCTGTGGTTTCTCCCTCACCCAAGCAAGCATCTATAAATTGGTGGTAGTGTTTTGGGCCCTCTGTGTCATAATTACGAATGGGTTTGCCCATATTGTTGACTTCTTCCACCGCTTTGATTTCTGCGGTGATATCCACATACTTACCATCCACAATTTTCTTGGGTAGCTGCATAAAATGGGGTAGCAATAATCTTCCTTTGTCACCAATGAACATAGCTCCTTGGTCCGGTAATGCACCTTCATCTGCTGTTTTGGTTTCCAAGGACATTTTGTCTTCTAAAGATTCATCACCGGTATTATTGTTGTTTACAACACTTTCAGCACCAGGCAACAAAAGGTCTTCGTGATCGTCCGGTGCTCCAGGACCGTCATACCAAACCCATTTTAAAGTTTCTGCGGTATATTTTGTTTGTGGAAACTCATAAGTGACTTTGTTTTTTTGTGGGTAACCAAATCCGTTTGGTTCCCTACATTCATTTTTAATGGTCATTGGAACTTGTAGATCCAAGGCGTTATAAGGTGTGTCAAAAATATGCACGCCCATATCGCCTAATGTTCCACAACCGTAATCTACCAATTTTCTCCAATTTCCTGGGTGGTAAAAACCTTCTTTGTATGGCCTTTCTGCTGAGGTGCCTAACCATAGGTTCCAATCTAACGTATTTGGTACGGGGTCTTCCCCAGTAGGTTCTTCGCCATCATAGCCCCAATCCTTGGGTGACCAAGCGCGTACGGTATGTACCTTACCAATGATACCCGATTGTATTAACAGGGTAGCCAGTTTATAATCATAAAAGGAGTGTACCTGAATTCCCATTTGGGTTACCAGTCCTTTTTCTGCAGCCAACTTGTTCATAGCCCTTGCTTCGGATACGTAATGGGTCAAGGGCTTTTGGCAATATACCGGTTTATCCATTTCCATAGCCATCATAGAAGCCGGTGCATGAGTGTGGTCTGGTGTAGATACGACTACGGCATCTATTTCGTCTCCCATCTCCTTTAGCATCACCCTATAATCAGAATATGTTTTTGCTTTTGGGTGCAGTTTCTTTGCGGCTGCCAAATTGTTTGCATCAACATCACAAAGGGCAGTAACATCAACTTTACTATGAGAGGAGATTGCCTTTAAATCTTCGGCACCCATATTGCCAACTCCAATATGTGCGGTACGCAAACGGTTTGGTTTTGGTTTGGTTGCTTCATTCTTACATGACCATAATCCAGATGGCAAAAGGACAAAGCTGGACAACGCTGCTGCATTTTTAATAAATTCTCTTTTATTCATTGGTAGTTGGTTATAGTTTTTTGATTTTTATGTTCCTGAACCAAATTGGACTGGAGTGATCTTGTAAACCTATATAGCCCGATTTATATTTTCCATAATCTTCGCTATTCTTCCATTTATCGGAATTTTTTTTCTCATACCAGGCATCGTCCCAAGGAATAAAAGATACTACTTTTTTACCGTTTAGCCAGTGCTCCACCTGTTCTGGGGTAAAGATTATTCTTGTTGTGTTCCATTCCCCAACCGGATTAAGAATTTTGCCTTCAGGGTCAGCGGCATGCATAGCATAATCCGATCCCGTTTGTTGTAAAGGTTTTAGTTCTTCAGGTTTGTCCGTGTACCCTAGACTTAGATTGTATGCTGTTAAATCATGTATACTTGCATAGTTTTCATCATCAATCAATTGGTATTCCGGCGCTACTTCCGGTGGGGAGTCATACCCTTCTTTTAAATGGTAAAAAATACCACTGTTACCACCTTTGGGAAGTTTCCATTCTATATAAAGCTCAAAATTATCGAACTCCTCTGCTCCGTAAATAATATCGGTACCGCCTGTATAGTCCTGCTCTTTGCCCAGTTCGGTATTAAAGGTCAATTCGCCATTTTCAACCACCCAACCCGGAGGCAACTCGTCTCCATTGTAAGCACGCCAGCCTTTGGTAGATTTACCGTCAAATAAGGTGATCCATTCTTCCTCCGTTTGTTGATCCGTATTGTCTTTATTTGCTATTGCTTTTTCTTTTTCCGTTTTGCAGGAAGTAAACAGCATTATTGTAAATAGGATTAACGAATATGTTAATTTTTTCATGAGGCGTTATTGTTTTAACAATTTAATTGGTGTAAAGTACCATAGGGAAAGTACAAAAAAAAAGAATGGCGATAAAGGTATTTCCCTATATCGCCACTCTCAAATGTTGAACAACCTGTATGGGCCGCTGAAAGATTATCTATGGATGGTCTGTGTTCTATCTGGACCCACAGAAACTATTTTGATAGGAACCTCCAATTCTTTTTCCAAAAACGTTATGTAATCTATTAAATTTTTAGGCAATTGATCTTTGGCGGTCATTTTGGTTAAATCTTCTGTCCAGCCATTAACTTCCGTGTAAACGGGAGTAACGTTTTCAGCTTCAATGTTATATGGAAAATGTTCTATTTGTTCTCCTTTGTAATTATATGCCGTACATACTTTTAATTTATCAAAACCACTAAGAACATCACCTTTCATCATCATAAGCTCGGTTACACCGTTAATACGAACAGCATATTTTAAGGCCACGAGATCCAACCAGCCACACCTTCTTGGTCTGCCTGTAGTTGCCCCAAATTCATTACCAACACGGCCCATAGTTTCTCCGTCCTCATCAAATAATTCTGTGGGGAAGGGACCACTGCCCACCCGTGTTGTGTATGCTTTGAAAATTCCTTTTACCTCACCAATTTGGTTAGGTGCCACGCCTAATCCGGTGCAAGCACCTGCAGCTGTTGTATTGGAAGAAGTTACAAATGGATAGGTTCCAAAATCAATATCCAATAAAGAACCTTGTGCTCCTTCGGCCAAAATTTTCTTTCCTTGTTTTTGAGCTTGGTATAAATATTCTTCACTATCAATAAATGTCAAGGCCTTAAGTGCAGTAACGGCTTCAAAGAAATCCGCCTCTAATTCTGCCAGGTCATATTGAATATCCACGTCGTAAAAACTGATCATGGCCTCATGTTTATTGGCCAGACTACGGTATTTTTCTTTCCAATCGCTTAATTCCAAATCACCTACACGCATACCGTTTCTACCGGTCTTGTCCATATAGGTAGGGCCAATGCCTTTTAAGGTTGATCCTATCTTTGCCTTTCCTTTTGAAGCTTCTGATGCGGCATCAAGCAAACGGTGTGTGGGTAAAATTAAATGTGCTTTTCTGGAGATAAGCAGTTTAGCGTTAATATCAAGATTGAATTTTTGTAGTGCATCCAATTCCTTTTTGAAAATAACGGGATCGATCACAACACCATTACCTACTACATTTACTGCATTTTTATGAAAAATTCCAGAAGGTATGGTATGTAAAACATGCTTTATTCCATCGAATTCAAGTGTGTGCCCCGCGTTTGGTCCACCTTGAAAGCGAGCAATGATATCATAATTCTGAGTTAATACATCTACGATTTTTCCTTTTCCTTCGTCACCCCATTGTAGGCCCAACAATAAATCTACTGCCATTTAATTTTTATATACTAGGTTAGTTATTTTATTTTTTGCCTACCTCTTTGGCGGGCGTGTTCTTTGTTCCGTAAAAATATAAAGAGTGGTTATTGATCGTAATGTCAAATACCTCCTCTATTGTTTTTTTTATAGATTGAATTCTTGGATCGCAAAATTCCATTACCTCACCGGTATCGGTAAGTATAACATGGTCATGCTGACGATCAAAATATGATTTTTCGTACTGTGCCTGGTTTTTTCCAAATTGATGTTTACGTACCAACTTGCAATCTAAAAGAAGTTCAATGGTATTGTATAATGTAGCCCTACTAACACGGTAATTCTTGTTCTTCATATTAATATAAAGTGACTCTATATCAAAATGTTCGTCACTTTCATATATTTCCTGAAGTATAGCGTAGCGTTCTGGGGTTTTTCTATGTCCTTTGTCCTCTAAAAAGGCTGTGAAGACATTTTTTACAATTTCTTGATTTTTATCCGAAGACATATTTACTGCATTAATATACAAATGTACAGTTAAATTTTAATTTCCTTTTCTAAATTCTGGTTACTTTGTCAATACCGTGAATCTGTTTTAAATTATCGGTAAGTTTTTTCAGGATTGCCTTGTTCTTGACCACCACGGTAATTTTACCTTTAAAAGTGCCCCCGTCTGTACTAAAATTCAGGTTTCGCATGTTAACATGCATAATATCGGAAATTACTTCTGTTATATCATTGATTAGTCCTAGATTGTCTATACCGGTAAGTTCAATATCCGCTTGATACTCTTGTTGGGAAGAATCTATCCATTTGGCAGTAATAATCCTATAGGCATAGTTAGACTGTAGGGATATGGCGTTGGGACAATTTTTTTTGTGTACTTTAATACCTTCGGATACACTTACAAACCCAAAAACATTGTCCCCTGGTATAGGGTTACAGCATTGGGATAATTTGTACTCCAATTTTTCTTCTTCCTTGCCAAACACCAGCATATCATATTTAGATGTAATTTCATCCTTATTGATTTCTTCTGGTGCCGGTGTGCGACGCATTCTATTCTTGAAAAAGCTGATGAATGCATTGTTGTAAGACGAGGCAAAGTCTTTTAACATGGTATTGTCTATAGAACCTATGCCTACCCTATAAAATAAATCTAGACTTGTCTTTAATTTGAAATAGGTGACCATCTTGTTAATGGAATCCTCATTCAAATTAATTTTTTGTGATTTTAATTTTCTTCTTAAAATTTCTTTCCCTTCCTCGGCTACGGATTTTTTCTCCTCTCTTAAAACAGATTTTATTTTTGCCCTTGCCCTTGCCGTTGTTGCATAATCTAGCCAGTTTTGGTTGGGCCTTGCCTGTTCTGATGTAATAATCTCTACCTGGTCGCCACTTTGTAAGGTAGTGTTGAGTGGCACCAATTTACCGTTCACTTTTGCGCCCCTTGTACGCATACCAACCTCAGTATGGATGTTGAAAGAAAAATCTAATGGTGTTGCGCCTTTAGGCAGCGACTTTAAATCTCCTTTAGGGGTAAAAACAAAAATTTCCTTTGAGTAGAGGTTTAGCTTAAATTCCTCTACAAAATCAACTGCATTGGTATTGGCATTTTCCAAAGCCTCCTGTAATTTGTTCAACCATACCTCTATACCTTGTTCTTTTTGGTTGCCGTGCTTATATTTAAAGTGGGCCGCATATCCTTTTTCCGCAATTTCATGCATGCGCTCACTTCTAATCTGTACTTCTACCCACTTTCCTTGGGGTCCCATTACCGTAATATGTAGGGCTTCATATCCAGTTGATTTAGGGGAAGAAATCCAGTCTCGTAATCGTACAGGGTTGGGGGTAAAGTGATCGGTGACAATGGAGTAAATTTTCCAAGCCAAGAATTTTTCGTTCTGTGAATCTGATTTATATATGATTCTTATTGCAAACTTATCATAGATTTCATCATAGGTAACATTTTGCGCCAACATCTTTCTTCGCATAGAAAAGATAGATTTCATCCTACCTTTTATGACATAGTTTAATCCTTCTTGTTTTAATGAATTGTCTATGGTTGCGGAAAAGGCATCGATATATGCTTGTTGCTCCTCTTTACTTTCCTCAATTTTATCTTTAATGGAATTATACACCTCTGGTTCTGTGTACTTAAGGCTTAAATCCTCTAGATCGGTCTTTATATTGTACAGGCCGATCCTGTGGGCTAAAGGGGCATAAATATATAATGTTTCAGACGCTATCTTAACCTGTTTATGCTCTGGCATGGAATCCATTGTAAGCATATTATGATAGCGGTCAGCTATTTTGATGATGATTACCCGTACATCATCATTTAAAGTTAAAAGCATTTTTCTGAAATTCTCCGCTTGTTGGGAGATATTCATCTCTTTCTTTAAATGGGCAATTTTGGTAAGGCCATCTACAATACGTGCTACGGTTTCGCCGAACATACGGTCAAGGTCGTCCAAAGTGTATTCAGTATCCTCAACAACGTCATGAAGCAGGGCAGAGGCAATGGATACGGCATCTAGACCTATTTCCGATGCCACAATTTTAGCTACTGCAATAGGGTGGAAGATATAGGCTTCTCCAGATTTTCGCCGTTGGTTTTTGTGCGCATCAACAGCTACCTCAAAAGCACTTCGTATTAAAATTTTGTCCTCATCCGTAAGGGTTTGGTAACTAATACGTAAAAGTTCCTTGTACTCCTGAGCTATGAGCTTATTTTCCTTTTCTATTGCTGCCTGTGTCATACTAGATTAAAATTAAGATAATCTTAAATGATGAACAACAAAAATTATGCCTTTAAATTACGTATGCGATCAATCAATGGCGGGTGAGAATAATTCATAAAAACATATGCAGGATGCGGAGTTAAATTACTTAGACTGTTTTTTGACAATTTTTTTAAGGAGGTTACCAAGGGCAGGGCGGCATAAGTCTCTTTTGCATAATCATCTGCTTGGTATTCAAATTTTCTGGAAAAATAGTTCATTAATAGACCTGTAAGCTCTGAAACCGGACTATAAAGTATGCCAAAACCAATTAGGGCAGCATGAAAACTTGGTCTATCTACGCCTATGGCCAAGGAAATTTCAGGATTGTTTATAAAAAGCGATAATAAAAACAGCATTAATCCCGTCAATAAAATAGAGGAAAAAAGATTAAAAATAATATGCTTACGTTTATAATGGCCTACTTCATGTGCCAAAACGGCAACTATTTCGTCTTCATCCAAATCATTGATAAGGGTGTCATAAAGGGTTACTCTTTTTTCCTTGCCAAATCCTGAAAAGTAGGCATTGGCCTTGGTAGAACGTTTTGATCCATTAATGACGAAAATATGCTGCAGGTCAAAACCTACATTGGCGGCATAATGTTCTATTTTTTCTTTTAAACTGCCTGCTTCTAACGGCTCTTGTTTATTAAATAACGGTACAATAAGCTTGCTATAAAATAAATTAATGAACAAGGTAAAAAGTGCAATGGCTACCCAAGTATACCACCAGAAATTTGTACCTACCGTCTGAAAAAACCATATGACCAAGGCCAAAACACCACCTCCAACAAGAATTGTTAAGGTCCATTGCTTTAACTTGTCCAAAATAAATGTACGGTGGCTAGTTTTATTAAATCCAAACTTTTCCTCAATGACAAAAGTTTGGTAGTAGGTAAACGGTATGTTTATGATATCGCTACCCAACAATATTATCCCAAAAAATATCAAGGCTTGGACTATAGGATGGTCAGAGGTATTAAGGGCAATTTGGTCTACCCATTTAAACCCTCCTAATATTAAAAACCCAAGAATAAGCGCTAGTGAAAAAGTAGAGGTTAAAATACCAAATTTGTAATTGGTGAGTTTATAGGCTTGCGATTTATTATATTCTTCGGTATTGTATACATCTTCCAAATCTTTTGGGATGGGATCTTTAAATTTTTTGGCATTCAGGTAATTCAACGCTGTAGCCAATACATATTCCACCACTAAGATGATAAAGATACTATAAAAAACAAAGGTGCTATCCATAAAATTGCTTTAGGTTTTGCTTGATGGTTAACGGCTTAACGCCCAAGTTTTTGCTGTCTTTTGACTTCAAATATAAGTATTGCAGCGGATACGGAAACATTCATAGAATCTATTTCTCCTTCCATAGGAATGATAATATTCTGGGTAGAATTAGATAGCCATTCATTGCTAAGCCCAGAATTTTCGGTACCTACAACAATAGCTGTAGGTCCGGTATAGCTTACAGATGTATACTCCATGGAAGCGGTTAACGCGGCACAATAAATATTAAATTTCTCTTGTTGCAAAAAAGAAATAATTTCTTGAGTACTTCCTGTCCTTATATTTCTGGAAAACACGCAGCCAACGCTTGATCGTATAATGTTGGGGTTATATAAATCTGTTTTTGGGTTAGCAATAAGTACGGCATCTAAATTGGCGGCATCCGCAGTTCTTAATAAGGCACCTATGTTACCGGGTTTTTCCGGAGCTTCGGCAACAAGAATCAATGGGTTTTGAGTGGTAAAGTTGAGGGTCGAAAGTTCGTGCGACTTACTTTTTGCTATGGCTATAATACCTTCGGTAGTGTCACGGTGTGCTATTTTTTTATACACCTCTGTGGTTACCGTTATTAACTTATCCGTAGAAAAAGATTTTAAAAAAGAATTGTTTTCATCTTTTGCTAAAATAGCTTCACAGTAAAAAATGGTCACAATTTCATATTGGGCATCACTGGCAATTTTAAGTTCCCGTACGCCCTCTAATAGAAATAGTCCGGTCTTTTTACGCTCCCTTGCCTTTTCCTTTAATAAGGCGGCCTTTTTAATCAAGGGGTTTTGAACGCTACTTATATGTTTATTCTCATGCATTATATACAAAAGTAATCTAATCTGTTAAGTAGGCTAAATAATATCGACCAACAGAATTCAAATACAACTAAAACTACATAAGATGAAGTACATTTTACTATGCCTATTGGTGACATTCACTATGGCTTGCAAGGATGAAACCAAGAAAGAAAAAATAATAGATACCGGTACGCTAACAGAAGAGCAAATAACCTTAAATACCTATCCGCAAGATTTTTTTAAGGTTTTGAGCGCCCATGGAGGATTAGATAATTGGAAACAGTATGGAACATTACATTTTGACTTGCCCAAACCAGAAGGTACTGAAACACATACTGTCGACTTGTATAAACGATTGGATAAAATTACCGCAAAATCCTATAGTTTGGGGTATGACGGTAATGAAGTATGGCTAATGAATGAGGATAATGATTATGAAGGTAAACCAAAATTCTACCATAACCTGATGTTTTATTTTTATGCAATGCCGTTTGTACTTGCCGATGAAGGCATCAATTACAAGGAAATCCCGGCAATGGTGGTAGATGGTGTTTCCTATCCCGGGTTCCATATTAGTTTCAACAACGGTGTTGGTTCTTCATCAAAAGATGAGTATTATATGCATTATGACCCAGAGACCTATAAAATGAAATGGTTGGGGTACACCGTTACATATTTTAGTGGTGCCCCGTCCATTGAAATAAGCTGGATCAATTATGAAGAATGGAATAAGGTGGGCGAGCTGCTTTTGCCTAGTGCCATTACCTGGTATAACACGGAAAACGATACCATAAATGCCCCTGTTAATACAGTAAAGTTTGAAAATGCAGGAATTTCAAAAAATGCAAAACCGGCAGCGTTTTATGCTAAGCCTGTTAATGCAACGGTCATTGAATAAATCCTGATATAATTACTATTTTTTAGTTAATTAAGGTGTCATTTTTATGGCACCTTAGTTTTTATAAGTAACTTGAATTTTAAATGATTTAGGAGATGAACGTATTGTTTTTTGGAATAGCCAAAGACATCGTAGGTAGTTCGGAAATCCTATTTTCCGATCAACAGACTAAGCCTACAACGGTTGCAGCGTTAAAAAAGGAATTGATTAAAAATTATCCAGAATTTTTAAAGCTTAAGACCCTTGCCGTGGCAGTTAATAGTGAATATGCCCATGATGATGTAACTTTGGACGGTAATGAAGAAATTGCAATAATACCACCTGTAAGCGGGGGCTAATGAAAAAAATAATTGAAATAGTAGAAAGTATAGATACCGCGAAGGTATATACGGAGTTGAACGATGCAAAGAGCGGCGGTATATGTGTTTTTGTGGGTACGGTACGTGAATTTACAAACCAAGAGGAGGTCGTTTCCCTGGAGTTTGAAACGTACAAAACCATGGCCTTAAAAGAAATGGAAAAGATTGCTAATACAGCTATTGAGAAATGGAAGCTTAATAAGGTGGTCATGCGCCATGCGGTGGGAGAAAAAGGTGTGGCTGAGCCTGTTGTCGTCGTAGGTGCGTCTTCTGCGCACAGGAATGCTTGTTTTGAAGCATGTAGGTATTTAATAGATACTCTTAAGGAAACGGTGCCTATTTGGAAGAAAGAGAAATTCAAGAATAAGTCGGTCTGGGTATCGGCACATCCGTAGTCTTTTTTTAGAATGGGATAAATGATTGAGAATAGAAAATAGAGAATAGAGAATAGAGAATAGAGAAAAGACAATAGAAAATAGATATTCGTTTGAATTTGCTTTTTGAATTTAAACTTGTATTTGAATTTGTAATTAAAATATGTTAGTAGATAACCATAATAGAGCAATTAATTACCTGAGATTGGCGGTGACAGACCGTTGCAACCTTCGTTGTAATTATTGTATGCCAGAGGAGGGAATCAATTTTGCCAAAAATGACAAGTTGTTTACTATAGATGAGTTGGTACGCCTTAGTACGCTTATGGTCTCTCAGGGTATCAATAAAATACGGATAACTGGGGGTGAGCCATTTGTTCGTAAAGACCTTATGGTTTTGTTGCGCAATCTTGCCGCTTTGGAAGGATTGGATGATATTTCGGTTACCACAAATGCAACACTGATTGGTCCGTATATAGATGAACTAAAGGCGTTGGGCATTAAGAACATTAATGTAAGTATGGATGCCATCAACCGGGAGACATTTGAGCGTATCACCCGCCGTGATCATTATGATGTCGTGTACAATAATATGATTCGTTTAATTACCGAAGGGTTTAATGTACGTATTAATTTTATTGCGTTAGATGGTCAGAACATAGAAGATATCATTCCCATGTTAGAGCTTACCAAACACTATAATGTATCGGTACGTTTTTTAGAGGAAATGCCTTTTAATGGCGGTTCTAAAGAATTTCAGACCATAAAGTGGGATTATAAGGCAATTTTGGAGCATATCAAGGAAGCGCACCCTGCTTATTACAAGTTGAAATCTCCTAAAACTTCTACATCAATAAACTATAAAATCCCTGGTTTTAAAGGTACTTTTGGAGTAATACCATCGTTCAGCAGGACATTTTGTGGTAGTTGTAACCGGTTACGTATTTCTGCCACCGGAGATGTTATTACCTGTTTGTATGCAAAAGCAAGTGCTAACCTTAGGGATATTATGCGCGCAGATGATGAAGCGGATAATCTAAAGTCCGCTATTTTAAAAGCAATAGGTAGCAGGGCAAGAACAGGCTTTGAGGCACAAGAAAAATATAAGGATGTATTCAGTAATTCAATGACTTCTATAGGCGGATGATGGAAAAAAAATTATCACACATAGATGAATCGGGCAACGCGGTAATGGTAGATGTGTCGCAAAAGTCAATTTCCGTTAGGCAGGCTATAGCATCGGGTATTGTATCGTTTCCTGATGAGGTGTTTAAATCGTTAACGGAGCAAGATTTTGTAGGTAAAAAAGGCAGTATAGTGCAAACTGCGGTAATTGCCGGAATTCAAGGAGTGAAAAAAACTTCAGAATTAATTCCACTTTGTCATCAAATCAATCTTTCGAAAATTAACGTGGAAATAACACCGGGAGAAAATCAATTCAAGATATCCTGTACCGTTAAATGTAATGAAAAGACCGGTGTGGAGATGGAGGCATTAACAGGGGTGTCCATTGCAGCATTAACTATATATGATATGTGCAAGGCTTTATCTCAGGATATCGTCATTGGTACAATTCAACTAGAACAAAAAACTGGGGGTAAGAATGATTTCCAACGCTAAACTTTATGGATTGGTACTTTCTGGAGGTAAGAGTACTAGAATGGGAAATGATAAAGGACTGATTGCTTATCATGACCTACCACAACGAGAGCATTTATACCAGTTGTTAAACCAATTTTGTGATCGGACATTTTTAAGTGTTCGTAGTGATCAAGAGGGCGACATACCAAAGAAATTTGAAACGATTGTAGATAAGAACGAGTATCTTGGTCCGTATAATGGGCTGTTGTCCGCCTATGAAACTTACCCAGATGTAGCTTGGTTGGTTTTAGCGTGTGATTTACCATTGATGGATGCAGCGGCGGTGCAAGAATTGATTGCAGCACGTAACACCAATAAAATAGCAAGTGCCTTTGCCAATAGTGATGACCCCTTGCCGGAACCTTTATGCGCCATATGGGAACCTGAAGCTTTAGAACAATCCGCTAAATATCTAAAAGCGGGACATGGGTCGTGTCCGCGTAAATTTTTGATAAATGCAGATACCCATTTGGTTTTTCCAACAAATAAAGACGTATTGTTAAATGCAAACTCAAAGGAAGATTATACCCAAGCGTTGCAAAAATTGGGATTATGAGCAATAATAGATATGTAAGACAGACCATATTGCCAGGTTTTGGAAATGATGGGCAACAAAAACTAAAATCAGCTAAGGTTTTGGTGGTTGGCGCCGGGGGGTTGGGCGTTCCGGTCCTGACCTATTTAAACGCAATGGGGGTGGGGACCTTAGGTATTGTTGATGCGGACGTAGTATCTTTGTCCAATTTGCATAGACAGGTCCTTTACACGGAAAATATGGTAGGCCAGGCCAAAGTATTGGCTGCCAAAAACCAATTGCATTTACAAAATTCAGATACGGAAATTTTAGTGCACCACACATTTCTAACCGTTATAAACGCTCTGGAAATCATCAGGGATTATGATGTGGTTATAGATGCAACGGATAACTTTCCTACCAGATATTTAATTAATGATGCTTGCGTTATTTTAAAAAAACCTTTTGTTTATGGAGCATTACATAGCTTTGAAGGACAGGTAAGTGTCTTTAATTATAAGGGCGGACCAACATATCGTTGTTTGTTCCCTGAAATGCCCGGACCAGATGCAGTACCCAATTGTAATGAACATGGGGTATTGGGAATTGTACCGGGAATAATAGGGAATTTACAGGCTTTGGAAGCAATTAAAATAATTACAGGAATTGGAGAGGTGCTTTCTGGGGTATTGCTGTTGTTTGATGGATTATCGCAACGGTACCAACGTATGAACCTGAAATTGAATCCTGAAAACTTAAGCATAGAGCAATTGGCCACCACGTATGAGTTTGATTGCGAAACTCCTTTAACATCTATTGATGCCAAGGATTTTCAAAAGTTATATGACAGTGGTATTCCCAATTTATTAGATGTAAGAACCGACAAGGAATTTACAAGACAACATATAGATGGGGCAAAACATATTCCTTTAGGCGAACTCAAGGATCGGGTAGGTGAAATAAATTTGGACGCACCTGTATATGTAATTTGCCAGTCTGGCATCCGAAGTAAAAAAGCCATTGTTCAACTTAAAGAACTTTTGCCTTCCAGTGAGTTTGTCAATGTTTTAGGGGGAATGAACCATATAGATGTGTATGCTCTTGCCCATTAATGAATTGGCACTTTTGTGTTTCGGTTTTTTTATTATAGCAACATTATATTCTTCCGTTGGTTTTGGTGGTGGTTCTAGTTATTTGGCGTTGCTTACCCTTTTTTTAACTAGTTTTTTTGCTATAAGGTCTATAGCCTTGGTATGTAATTTGGTCGTGGTATCTGGCAGTACTTTTCTATATTTTAAAAATCATCACGCCAAAATAAAAGAATTTTTACCTTTTGTTGTCGCCAGTATCCCCTTGGCATTTTTGGGTGCTTCGTTCCGTTTAGAGGAACATATATTTTTTATCATTTTAGGAAGTGCATTGATTCTTTCCGCAATTTCTTTGGTAGTACAGACATTCAACTTGAAAACAAACGTGGAGACAAAGACCTATCCCAGCTATCTTAGCTATGTTCTTGGGGCAGGCATTGGATTGTTGTCTGGGTTGGTAGGTATAGGTGGAGGCATTTTTTTGGCCCCTATATTGAACCATTTAAAATGGGACAAGGCAATTAAAATTGCCGCATTGGCCAGTTTTTTTATTTTGGTAAATTCTGTTTCTGGCTTGTTTGGGTTGGTTGCTGGCAATGCTTTGTCCTTACCATGGCGTGAGACCATTTGCTTGGTAATAGCTGTACTTTTAGGTGGGCAGTTGGGTATTCGCATCAGTCTAAAAAAATTATCTGCCAAAGGGATAAAAAGGATAACGGCCTTATTGGTTTTAGTGGTAGGTGTTCGTGTGCTGTTGGTAAATGGCCTGGGTATCTTTTAATTTCTTACCTTTTCCTTAAGTAAAATTTTAGTTTATATATGATTGAATTTAACAAGGCCTACCAGCTTGTTTTGGAAAACACCTTGGAATTGGGTGTAGAAAAGGTTCCACTAATGCAAAGTCTTAACAGGGTTTTGGCGGAGGAAATAAGGGCGGATAGGGATTTTCCACCATTTGATCGTGCTACAAAAGACGGAATAGCTGTAAACTTTTCCGCACTTGTACATGATGACCATGTATTTCATATTGAGGGTGTAGCTGCAGCAGGCGCACCACAGCAGGTTTTACAGCATAGTGAAAATTGTGTTGAGGTAATGACGGGTGCGGTTCAGCCCAAAAATACGGATACGGTCATCATGTATGAACATATTAGCATAACGGAAAAAGGAGCTATCATCAATGAAAAGGTTACCAAAGGACAAAACATACATGGTCAAGGAAGTGATGAAAGCGCGGGTGCGGTATTGTTGATCAAAGGCACAAAAATTACCCCTGCGGAAATAGGTGTAATGGCAACAGTTGGTAAATCTGATATCTTGGTAAAGGCACATCCAAAGGTTTGTACCATTGCAACAGGAAATGAATTGGTAGAGGTGAACGCAGTTCCATTGCCTCATCAAATCCGAAAATCCAATACCATCACATTAGAAGCCGCTTTGCTGACAAGAGGTATACCCTCTACTTCGCTTCATCTTGTGGATGATAAACAAGCCATTTTTGAATCGCTTAAATCTGCACTAAAACAAAATGATGTTCTTTTATTAAGTGGGGGAGTGTCAAAAGGTAAGTTTGATTTTATTCCAGAGGTAATGGAATCCCTAGGAGTTGAAAAAGTATTTCATAGGGTAGCGCAAAGACCCGGAAAGCCTTTTTGGTTCGGGGTACATAAAGAATTGAAAACGGTTATATTTTCCTTTCCCGGAAACCCGGTTTCTACTTTTGCCAATTTTCATGTTTATTTTTTACCTTGGCTATATACTAGCTGGAATTTTCCTTTAAAAACCCTAGTAATACAACTTGCCGAAGCGATTAGGATTTCACCACCTTTAACTCGTTTTATACAAGTGAAGACCGTGGCTGAGAATGGGGTTATATATGCAAGACCGGTTACTGAAAATGGATCGGGAGACCTAATTAGCCTTTCCAAATCAGATGGGTTTATTTGTTTGGGGCCAAGGGAAAAAAGTTATGCGGTAGGGGAATTGGTGCCGTTTATTAGTACAAAATAATTAACCTTAAATACATTCATATGAATTCTACACTAAAAAATATTTTGGCGGTCGTTGCCGGATTAGTTGTTGGCAGTATGGTAAACATGGGTATCGTTATGATCAGTGGTTCCATAATTCCTCCTCCGGAAGGTGGTGATATTACCACCATGGAAGGTTTAAAATCTACCATTCATTTATTTGAACCCAAACATTTTCTATTTCCGTTTTTGGCCCACGCATTGGGGACTTTAGTTGGCGCTTTTGTTGCTGCAAAATTGGCTGCTAGCAGAAAAATGGTAATGGCATTGATCGTAGGGCTATTCTTTTTAATAGGAGGTGCTATAAATATCTCTATGTTGGGCGGTCCAATGTGGTTCAATGCATTGGACTTGATTGTGGCATATATTCCTATGGCGTACTTGGGGTGGGTGTTGGCCGGAAAAAAATAAGTAGTCCTGCTTTTTTTGAAGCAAATAAAAAAGCCCACAATATATGTGGGCTTTTCTTTTTGAGCATCTTGTTTTTTACTCTGCTTTGTATTTTTCTGAATACCTTTTCCATAATTCGGTTTGGTGTGTTTCCAATGAAACCGACCTACCATCAATAAAGGCGTGTGTAAGTTGGTTGCCTGCCATATCCAAGGCATCTCCTTCAGAGATGAACAAGGTGGCACTTTTACCATTTTCCAAGGTGCCGTATAGGTCATCAATTCCTAAGATTTTAGCCGTATTGCCCGTTAATAATTGCACGGCAACTTCCTTATCAAGCCCTTGTTGAACTACTTGGCCCGCATAGAAGGGCAAGTTTCTTGTTTGAAAATTTTCTGCATCAGAATTTTGTATGGCTACAAATAAACCCGCATCTACCAATAATTTTGGAAGTTTATAAGGTAAGTCATAATCATCATCCTCAAATACGGGTAAATTATGGGTGTGTTGTACCAAAACGGGTATATTGTTCGTCTTTAGAAAATCTGTAATCTTATAAGCATGGTAACCGCCCATTAATACAATTTCCTTTACCTTATTGTTTTTTAAGATGTTGATGGCATCAATTATCTCTTTTTCCCCATCTGCATACACATATAGTTTTTTAGAACCATCAAAAGCTCCTTTCATGGCGGCAAATGCGGGATTCATTTCCTTGGTCGTGCCATTTTCATATACTATGGCATTTTGTAGGAAGTCTGTCACCTTTTGTACCTGTTTTGGGTAGTCCTTGTTGGGTTGATACCCAGGTTCTTCACCTGCCCACCATCTACCTCTTTTAAAGGTATTTGGCCAATGTAGGTGAATGCCATCATCTACTTTGATAGCAGCGTCTTCCCAATTCCAAGCATCAAACTGTACAATGGATGAGGTTCCGGAAATTAAGCCGCCTTCAGGTGCAATCTGTGCTAACAGAACTCCATTGGGACGCATACTCTCCACAACTTTAGATTCGGCATTATAGGCTATTAAACTGCGTACATGGGGAATTAATTCTCCAAGTTCATCTTTGTCATTAGTGGCTCTTACCGCATCTATTTCGACTAGTCCCAAGGTTTTTCCAGGTGCAATAAATCCGGGATAAACATGTTTACCGGTTGCATCTATGATTTTTCCTTTACGGGCAATTCTCATTTTAGAGTCGCCCACGAAAGTGATTTTACCGTCCTCGAACATTATCAAGGAACTTTCAATAACCTCCCCGTTGCCTAAATGGGCCGTAGCCCCTTCAATTGTTATGGCCTCCGTTTGCTTTGGGGCCGGTGTTTGTTGAGCCGTGGTTTGGAAGAAGATTCCCAGGGCCATTAGTACATATATATGTTTTTTCATTTTAGTGATTTTAATTTTTGATTCTGCTTATTGATGAAATGGTTACAAGCTTTCACAGGTAAAATTCTTTTTAATGGACTTTTTAGGACCTTGCATTTTCTTACCTCCTGCTTTTTCTTTAAGCATCATGGTTACCAGTTCATTTCTTTCCTTCTTTATGGCAGCACGTTTTTGCTTGTCCATCTCCAAATCAAAATAAGTTACCCCTTCAATAATTGTTTTTTCCGCTTTGGAATAAACTGATAATGGATTGCCCGACCATAGCACCACATCTGCATCTTTACCTTCTTTGATACTACCTACACGGTTGTCTAAGTGTAATAGTTTGGCAGGATTAATGGTGACCATTTTCCAAGCTTCTAACTCTGTCATGCCACCATATTTAATGGTTTTGGCAGCTTCTTGGTTTAGCCTTCTCATCATTTCACGGTCATCACTATTGATTGCGGTTACAACGCCTTGCTTTTGCATTATTGCGGCATTATAAGGAATAGCATCGTTTACTTCGTATTTATAGGCCCACCAATCGCTAAACGTACCGGCACCTACACCATGTTCCGCCATTTTATCGGCCACTTTATAACCTTCTAAAATATGAGTGAAGGTGTTGACCTTGAAACCAAAATGCTCAGCAACTTTCATCATCATATTAATTTCACTTTGTACGTAGGAGTGACAAGAAATAAATCGCTCTCCATTAATGATTTCGGCAAGGACTTCCATTTCCTCATCATAACGATAAGGTTCACCATTTTTCTTCTTGGTGTCGTACTCCTTTGCGCGTTGAAAATAATTCATCATCATTTGCTCAACTCCCATACGAGTTTGAGGAAAACGGGAATAGCTCTGCCAGTTACTCTGTTTTACATTTTCACCTAAAGCAAACTTTATAAATTTGGGAGAATTCTCATAAATTAGGCCATCTGCCTCTTCACCCCATTTCAGTTTCAATATAGCAGATCTACCACCAATTGGGTTGGCAGACCCATGCAGCAACTGTAAAGAGGTTACACCACCTGCAAGTGAATGGTAAATGCCCATATGTTCCGGGTCTACCACATCTTCCATTTTTACTTCTGCAGAACTATTTTGCCCTGCTTCATTAACGGCCAATGCGGCAATGTGGCTATGCTCATCTATAATTCCTGCGGTTAAGTGTTTGCCGGTTGCATCTATCACTTTTGCGCCGCCTGCACTTAAATTCTTGCCAATTTTGGCAATTTTACCATTTTTTATAAGCACATCGGTATTCTCTAAATTGCCGACATCTTCGCTTGTCCAAACCGTTGCATTTTTAAACAAAATAGTTTCCTGCTTAGGTTTAACGGTAAAGCCGTAGCCTACATTAGGAAATGTAACCGGCATTATCTTAGGAGAGGTTGTTTCTGAAGTTTCTTTCTTTTCTTTTTCCTCAAAAGATTTGGTTTTATTGGCCGTAAACTGGCTCTGTGTACCATTGGGTAATATTAAACGCCCAGAAAGATTATCGGTAGTGGGTAACACGGCACCCGTCATTCTATATGTATCTTCTTCTTTGGTGGTAAAGGATACATTTACCCAATCATTATCGTAGGATATTTTTGAACTTAATTTTACGGTATCTTGCTTTACTTCAACCTTAGGTTTTGAAATATCGCCCGTAACGGACATTTTATAGGTTTTACCTTGAACAACCATGTCGTAATCTCCACGAATATCTTTAGTATCCATATCATTGATTACATTCTTTGTACCCTGAACCCAGTTTTCATATAACGTGGTTGAAGATTCGAACACATCACCAGAGGTAATCAAAAAATTGGCCAATGAACCTTTTTTCAAAGACCCTATACTATTGGATTTTCCTAAAATCTGAGCAGGTACCGTAGTCAACGCTTCCAAGGCTTTTGTTTTAGGTAGTCCGTATTCAATTGCCTTAGCAAGTTTTTCTTTGAATTTTGAAGGAGACTTTAAATCATGTAACGTCAAGGAAAAGACCACCCCATTTTCTGCTAAGATTTTAGGATTGGCAGGTGCCTGGTTCCAATAACGCATATCGGTCAATGAAACATAACCTTCTGCATAAGGGTCAGAAACATCATAGGCATCAGGAAAATTAATGGGTATAATATATTTTGCATTGGTAGCCTTAATTTCTGCTATGCGTTCAAACTCATTACCACCGCCAAGTATGGTATATTGAATTCCATTGGCATCACCTATTTTATCTGCTCGCAAATCATTACCCTTGTCCTTTGCCTCAAATATCTGTACCAAATTTTTATTGGCGTTCAATGCCTCTAAAGAAAGGTCCGTTGTAGAGGCATAGCCTTTGGCATACCAATCGGCATCGCTGTACATTTGTCGTAAAAGTGCTAAAGTCCCCATTAATGATCCGGGATAAGACTGTCTGCTTAAAATACTTTTCTTTAACGAAAAATATTGTGCGGACTTGTCTTCGAGAATTCGGTTGGCATCCGTTCCTTGCGCGTTAAGGGCTATTAATACACCAGTTCCTCTTGCTATACCGTCTTGTATGTGGGAGTTGACCACCCCAAATCCTGCTTCTCGTAACTCTTTGGCTTTCTTATCGTCATAAGAAAATTTGGCAATTGCCTTATTTTCGGGCATAATATGATCGTTCCAATAATAGCCTTCCCTAGAAGGTTCATATTGTGCAGATCGTCCACCGCCCGGTTTTCTTTTGGGTTGTTCTACTCCAAATTTTGAGTATATATCAATAAATGAAGGGTAGATAGACTTACCTTTTAAATCTATGACTACCGTATTCTGAGGTAGATTTACGGACGATGCCGCATTTACAATTTTTCCATGCTGAATAAGTAAGGTTCCTTTTTCAATAATTTCAGTTGGAGAGACATAAATCTTTGCATTCGTAAAAGCCGTGTAGTTATTGTTCTCTGCTTTTACTCCTGCATTTTCCGGAAAATATTCCTGTGCAAATAAAAATGTGCTACACCATAAAAGGCATAGGGCCACCGTTAGTTTTTTCATTTTTTTGAGTTTGAATTAGTTTCTTAAAAATACTGGGATTCAATAGTATATCCTGTAATTTTTACTTTTCTTTAACAGTTACTCAAGGTTTAATTTTAAGTACATATTTAATACCTTAAATAATTAGACGATGGGTGGTTTTTTAAGATTTTAATTACGGATTTTACAATTTTACCTTGCTAAAGCGGATGTTGTTTGTGGTAAGCGATCAATAAGGAAACTACGGCATTATAACTTTTGATTCCTTCGGTTTGGTTATTTGCCTTAAGAAAAGAATTGAATATTGATTTAAATACAGGTTCCATTGGGTTTTCGTAAGAATTCCAAAAAACGGCCATTTCCTGAAAATTACTTTTAACACCTGGATTAAGGTTTAGTAGCAGTTCGTCAAATATCTCTTTATCTCCTCGTCTAACATCATTTAAACAATATCCTAAAGCGTAGGCATAGGCTGCATATTGAAAATAAACATCATTATTTTTGGCCGTAACCAAGTATCCAATAAAATTGGTTTCATTTTCTGCGGAGTATCCTAATTGATGCCCTATTTCGTGTCCGGCAACGATAGGAAACCTAAAATTGGGCAACAGTCCATTAACTTGAGCTTCATTGGTAAAAGGGTTTAAATAGCCTGCATATCCCATATAGGTTAAACCGGTACTGAATAATGAAGTTTTTACACTGGGGGTGGTATAGTCCAAAAAGGGGTGAATACTCTTAATATTTGCATAACCTTCTAAAGTTTTATCAAAAATTTGCTGATGAGTATATGGAACCTTTACCGCTAGGCTAGAATCATTGGTTATTTTAACTTGGGTCTCATTGGTTTTTTGAATTAATAGCTTTGTGAAGTTGACCAACTCCTGGTAATCTTTATTTTCGGTTAATTCCAGTTTAACGGCTAGGGGCTCCCGGTAATAATTTAATCCCCACATAAAATGAAAGGTGAAATATACAATGGACAGCACCATAGCCACATCTCTTAAAAATGCGACTTTGTGTGTTTTTATATGTGAAAAATTTCTAATTACATAATAGAGGGCACTTAAGATCAGTGCAAAATAAATGAGATCACCTACTGAAAAAGGAACCCAGCCAAATAAGGATCTAAAGGCCTTGGAGATAAAAGGATATATTCCCTTGCTGTAATAGATTTCTATCCAATCTGTATGTTTTCCCAACCATTTTACAATAATTATTTGGGGAATAATTGAAAAGGCTATGGCATCTTTAAATGATATCTTCATTAAATCAAAAATAGCGAAATCCTTTTTCTATGAGTATTTTTGCCATCATTAACTATGAACAAATAAAATGGATATTAATCAATTGGAACCTAAATCGGTTTGGAAAAACTTTGCAAATCTAAATGCGGTACCTAGAGCTTCTAAGAAAGAAGAACGGGTCATTGCCTTTATGAAGCAATTTGGAGAGCGGCTAGGTTTGGAAACTTTTTCAGATGACATTGGTAATGTCATCATACGAAAGCCGTCAAGTCCGGGGCTTGAACATAAAAAAATGGTAACCCTGCAGAGCCATTTGGATATGGTGCATCAAAAAAATGCAGATACCGAATTTGATTTTGACACTCAGGGCATAGAAATGTTCGTAGATGATGATTGGGTTAAAGCCAAAGGAACAACATTAGGTGCGGATAATGGAATGGGTGTTGCTGCTATCATGGCGTTACTAGAGAGCGAGACTATAGAACATCCACCCTTGGAAGCCTTGTTTACCATAGACGAGGAAACAGGAATGACCGGTGCATTTGGCCTTAAAGGGGGTATTTTAAAAGGTGAGATTCTTTTAAACTTGGATACGGAAGAAGACGATGAGATTGATATTGGATGCGCTGGTGGTATTGATGTTACCGCTACTAGAAGTTACAACCAAAAGGAAAGTGTACATGGCGATGTTGGACTAGAAATTACGGTCAAGGGCCTAAAGGGCGGGCATAGTGGCATGGATATCATAAAAGGGTTGGGCAATGCCAATAAAATCATGAATCGTTTACTTTATATGGGCTTGCCGTATAATATGCGCATAGCGTATTTGGAAGGTGGTAGTTTGCGAAATGCAATACCAAGGGAAAGTGTTTGTCATTTAAATATTGGAAAAAAATCTGTTGCCGAATTTACTTTAAAGTTTGAGGAATTATCCAGAGCCATTAAAAATGAATTATTGGTTCAAGAGCCCAATCTTCACATTGTGCTAAAAGAAATGAAACCTGCAAAAAAGGTTATGGGCTTAGGTGCTCAAGGAAAATTGATCAAAGCGCTTTATGGAGCTCAGAATGGGGTATATGCAATGAGTGCATCCATAGGTGGGTTGGTAGAAACCTCTAATAATATTGCTAAAGTCATTGTTAAGGAAGGGGAAATTACCGTGGGCTGTTTAACACGATCTTCTGTGGATACGGCAAAACTTGATTTGGCGAGTTCCTTAAGGTCTGTATTTGAATTGGCGGGATTTCAAGTAACTTTTAGCGGAGCATACCCAGGATGGAATCCTAATCCAAACTCACAAATATTGACCATAGCAAAAGAAACATATACCAATTTATTTAAACATGAGCCTAGGGTCATTGCCTGTCATGCTGGTTTGGAATGTGGTATTTTAGGTCAGAATTATCCGGAAATTGATATGATTAGTTTTGGCCCCACCATATGGGGAGCTCACTCCCCAGACGAACGAGTACGTATAAGTTCAGTTCAAAAATTCTGGAAATATTTATTGGAAATCTTAAAACATACCCCTTAATAGTCCAATAAACCCATAAAAAAATCCTAAGTCCATTTGGACTTAGGATTTTTTTTGGTTTATAAGTTATTTGGGCCTTACCAGTAGTTGGCTATTCTTTTTTTTTTTTTTTTTTTTGACCTTGCCTACATTTATTGTGCTATTCCAGTAATTTCAACATCAAAAACCAAATCTGCATTGGCAGGAATTGGGCCACCTCCTTGAGCGCCATATCCTAAATGAGGAGGTATGAACAAACGTACTTTATCGCCAACCTTCATCGTCATTAAACCTTCTCTGAAACCTGCAATTAAACGCGACTCTGGTGAATATTCCATAGGAATGGGCATATAGCCACCCGCTTGCTCCCTGTTCCAATCAAAAGTGCCATATTTTTTGGCAATTTCTACATAGTTACTATCAAATAAAGTACCATCCATTAGGTAACCTGCGTACATTACTTTTACTTTTTGTCCTACTTTGGGTTTTTCGCCAGAACCTTCGTTCAGGGTCAAAACTCTTAGGCCAGAAGCTAATTCCGTGGCTTTTGCTTTTTGTGCTTCTATCTGCGATGCAAACTCGGCTTTAATTTTTTGAACTTCGGCTAATTTTTCAGCTTTCTCTTTTTCAATGGCAGCAAGTCTTTCCTCTTCGTTATCAAAATAGGTGGTCATTACTTCTACAGCATCGAACTTACGCGCTTCTTTACCGTTTCTTATAATTTCAATAGTGTTCATTATCACCGGTTCTACAGGTTTATTTCCTGCGCCCACTGGAACATTGGCAATAGAATCAACAATATTTAAGCCTTCAACAACTTCGCCAAAAACAGAATGCTTGTTATTTAACCAAGGTGTTGCTTTATGGGTAATGAAAAATTGACTTCCGTTGGTAGACGGCCCTGAATTGGCCATGGATAAGATACCTTTTTTATCATGAACCAGTGAGTCGTTGAACTCATCCATAAATTTGTAACCTGGATTTCCCTGTCCATTACCTAATGGATCTCCTCCCTGAATCATAAAATCTTTCATGACCCTATGGAAAGTTAAGCTATCATAAAACTTTTTATTTTTGTACTGCTCACTGACAAATGGATTTTCTCCTTCTGCTAGGGATACAAAATTGGCAACGGTTACGGGTGTTTTTTCCTGTTCCAATTTTACAATGATATCTCCTTTAGAGGTTTTTATATCAGCAAAAAGACCATCACCTAAATCTGCTCTTTTACTAGTATTACAGCTGGCCATAACTAACCCTATAACTGCAATGAAGTACATTTTCTTGATCATAATTTTTATTTTAATTTTCTTGTTGTTTTTCTATTTGTAAAATTGTTATTGTTGATTTTATGGGAACATTACTGCCAATTTTGTTCTCATCGCCATGATATCCAAAAGCAAGAGAGGAGGGGAAAAGAAACGTAGCACGTTCATTCTCCTTTAATAGTTTAACGGCATTTCTGAGCCCTAGAAAAAGTTCCTGTTTATCTACTTTATAGGTAACCACACCTATGTCTTGTTTAGAGTAGATGGTGTCATTGTCCAAAGTTAAAATATCATAGTTCAAAACTACGATGTCATCTGTTTGTGGGGTATAGTTCGTAGAGTCGTTTACGGCCAGGTAGGTATACCAAGACCCAGATGCACTATGTGTGTAATGTTTTAAGGAATCGTTTGTTATGATTTGTTGAATTTTTTTCTCTTCCTGTTCCAGTAATTTTCTACTTCTTTCAACAGATGCCTTAAAAAAACTGCCAGTTTTGGTCTGTACCGGTTTTCTGGGTTCTGGACCGTTGCAGCCGCAGGTAAGGGCTAGAAGCAATACAAGGTAAACAACTCTCATGACTGTAATTGTTTCTGATATAGTGGTAATAACGAAGTAAAATATTTGATAGTATCTTCAATTGAATCTTCACTCTTTCCTCCCGCGGCATTGTTGTGGCCGCCACCATTAAAGTGTTTTCTTGCAAAATCATTGACAGAAAAGTCGCCCACCGATCTAAATGATATTTTTAAAATGCCTTCCTCTTTATTTTCTATAAAAATTACCGCAAAACTAATACCATCAAGTGTTAAACCATAGTTTACAAAACCTTCGGTATCTCCTTTTTGATAATTGTATTTATCTAATTCTTCTTGGCTTAGCGTAATATATGCGGTATGGAATTTTTCTAAAATTACCATGTTTTTTAATGCACATCCTAACAAATGTAATCTGCTGGGAGAATTGGTGTCATAAATACGGTGATGAATTTCAGTACCTTCTGCCCCTTTATCCATTAAGTCGGCAACCACTCTATGGGTATTGCTTGTAGTAGCGGCAAATTTAAAAGATCCGGTATCTGTCATTATTCCTGTATAGATACAATTGGCCATTTCCTTAGTGATTTTGTCCAAGTCTCCTAACTCCCTAATAAGATTGTATACCATTTCACAAGTGGAGCTCATGGTGACATCAGAGTACATGATCTTGGCATAATCAGAAGGTTCTTGATGGTGGTCAACCATGACAAAGGTCGCTGATGAATCTTCTAGAATTTCGCTCATTTGACCTACGCGACCTAAATGATTAAAATCTAGCGTAAAAATTACATTAGCTTTATCTATACACGCTTTCGCTTGTATATTTTGCTTTTCAAAATTTAGGATTTTATCCGCTCCGGGCATCCATTTTAAAAATTTAGGAGCATCGTTTGGAGATACAATTTGGGCCTTATGTCCTTTGTTGGTCAAATAGTGCCAAAGTGCCAGAGTAGAACCAATGGCATCACCATCCGGATTTTTGTGTGGTATAATCGCAATTTTCCTTGGAGTGGAAAGTAACTTTTTAAGCGCGTTTAGGTGCTCTAAATTCATGGCGGCAAAGATACAATTTAATAATATAGGCTTTAAATGGAATCGTTTAATTTTACATACTCCTAATTTTATAATATGAAAATAGTTTTTGCTTTTTTGGCATCGGTCTTATTTCTTTCCTGTACTTCATCTAAAAATGGGATGTCAAGTTCAGAAAACGATGTAGATTTTACATTGGCCTTTGGCTCTTGCAATAGAACCGATTTGCCAAATTTGTTATGGGATGATGTCATCAATACAAAACCGAATATTTGGATTTGGGGTGGGGATAATATTTATGCGGATACAGATGATATGATGCTTTTGCGTAAAATGTACAAGGAACAAAAGGCTGTTGAAGGCTACAGTAAATTGATGGATATTACTGAAATTACCGGCACATGGGATGATCATGATTACGGTTTAAATGATGGGGGAGTAGAATTTGCTTCAAAACAGGAAAGCCAACAGGAATTTTGGAACTTTATGGATATTCCCGCACAAAGTCCATTGAGAAAACAAGAGGGGGTCTATCGTTCCAAAGATTTTATTTTAACCAATGGTACTATCAAGATTATTATTTTGGATACAAGATATTTTAGAACACCACTGACGCCGGACCATGATACGGATAAAAGAATCAAACCTAATGATTATGGTACAGGAAGTATTTTAGGCAAAAAACAATGGACTTGGTTAGAAAATGAATTGGCCAATTCAAAAGCAGATTTTAATATTATTGTTAGTAGTATTCAATTCCTTTCTAATGAACACGGGTTTGAAACTTGGGGTAACTTTCCTCATGAGGTAGATAAACTGGAAGAGATCATTGTAAATACTAAAGCAAAAGGAGTTGTTATTTTGTCCGGAGATAGACATATATCTGAATTTTCAAGGAAAAGTTTAATCGGTGTATCGTATCCGCTCATAGATTTTACCAGTAGCGGCCTTACCCATGCCTATAAGGGTTTTAATGGAGAATCTAACCCTTTTAGGGTAGGCAAGGTTATTTTTACGGAAAGTTTTGGTCTGTTGAAATTTAATATGAAAACAAAAAAGATTGATTTTCAGATTGTTGGGGATGATGGTGAGGTTCTTGAAAAAATAGAACAAGTGTTTTGAATAGTTGTCAGTTATGGGGAAAAATGTATTTTTGCGCAAAAATTAAGATATGAGTACGAATAGAACATTTACTATGATTAAGCCAGATGCCGTTGAGAATGGACATATAGGGGCTATTTTGGAAAAAATTACCGCTTCTGGATTTAAAATAGTGGCAATGAAATATACGCAGTTAAGCTTAAGGGATGCACAAGAATTTTATGGTGTACATAGAGAGCGCCCTTTCTTTGGTGAGTTGGTAGAGTTTATGACCAGAGGACCAATTGTAGCGGCCATTTTGGAGAAAGAAAATGCAGTAGAAGATTTTAGGGCGTTGATAGGCGCAACCAATCCTGCTGAGGCGGCTGAAGGTACCATTCGTAAATTATTTGCTACGGATATTGCTGAAAATGCCGTTCATGGTTCTGATAGTGATGAGAATGCAGCTATTGAAGGCGCATTTCATTTTTCAGGAAGAGAAATATACTAACAATACCTTGTTGTTAAATTAAGAAACCAGCCCTATAGGCTGGTTTTTTTTGTATCTGTAATTATTATTTTATCACAATAGTACAGGCTGCTATCTTAAGATCAATTTTTTTATAAGGTCTTTTCCTAATTCCTCGTTCATCATGCTTATAATCTTAGATTTTCCCAAGCTTAATTCTTCGCGTAGTACAGAGGAGGAGAGCGATATATATAATGTGTCGTTCCTAAGTTCAACAGCGGTGGTATAATTGTTTACGCCGTTGCCCATTAATCTTACCCAGGCATCGTTGGCATTTACCTTATCCATACCTTTTTCCAATTTATTTTTTTGGATAAAAGCAGATAGGGCTTCTTTCATAGATAAATTGTCGTTCTGTCTTTTTGACATTATGGTGTTATGTTTATAGGTTCAAATCGTTGATAATGATAAATAACTCCTTCTTCATTCTTAACAGAAAAAAAATCTTGGCTTACCGTTAATAGAGCTTCCTGCCAATGGGTAAGGTCGTTTTTGTATTCCATAAAAAGCGAATCATTTTTAATTTTGATCGTAAATGCCTCTGCATCATTCGAGGTTTCAAAAGAACCATTGAACTTAGGATTTACTTTTTTACGGAAGCCTTTTAAACTATCCAATGTAATATAATCTACCGTACTATTTACGGAATATTCCTTTTTTGTACCATCTTTAAAACGTACCTCTTTTATTTCCCAATAACCATTTAACAAAGGCAAATCTGCTGGTTCAACAGCAGTATTGCACGAAGTTAATAGAATCAATAACAGAAAGCCTAAATACTGCTTACTCATAGTTTAAAGATTTTGTAGGACTGATGAATTTTTTTTACCACTTCCTCAGTTCGTTCGGCATGGGTGTCACTGATAAAGATCTGGCCAAAATTTTCGTTGTTTACCAAAGATATAATATGTGCAACACGGTGCTCGTCCAATTTATCGAAAATATCATCCAAAATTAAAATGGGCGTGGTTTTACTCTGTGATTTCATAAAATGAAATTGGGCAAATTTCAAGGCGATCAAATATGATTTTTGTTGTCCCTGGCTACCAAATTTTTTTATGGGGTATTCATTGATCTCAAAGTTTAGATCGTCCTTATGTATGCCTACACTAGTATATTGCAGGGCCCTATCTTTTTCTAGGTTTTTTTCTAACAAATCTATTAGTTGGTGGTCTAAAAGCTTGCTATTGTAAGTAAGTTTTACAAACTCGGTGCCCCCGGTAATGGCATTGTACTGCTCTTGAAAAATAGGGATAAAGGTCTCAATAAAAGCGGTTCTCTTTTCAAAAATTGCGGTACCATATGTTGTCAACTGCTCGTTGTAAACGGCTAAAGTATCTTTATTAAAGGTCCTGTTGGCCGCAAAATATTTTAATAGGGCATTGCGCTGAGACAGTACTTTATTATAATTGATAAGGTGTTGTAGGTAACTTTTGTCTGACTGTGAAATAACGCCATCTATAAATTTTCTGCGCGTTTCACTACCTTCTACAATAAGGTCACGATCTGCAGGAGATATGATTACCAAGGGCAAAAAGCCAATATGGTCGGAAAAACGATCATAGGCCTTACCGTTTCGTTTTATAATTTTCTTATTGTTCTTCTTTAGACTGCAGACAATTTTTTCTTCACGGTCATCTTTTTCAAATAGGCCGTCTATTACGAAGAAATCGGTACCGTGTTTTATGTTCTGGGAAGAAACCGGGTTAAAGTAACTTTTACCAAAAGATAAATGATAAATGGCATCTAATATGTTGGTTTTACCAACTCCGTTATCACCCACAAAACAATTAATCTTGGCATCGAACACCAATTCTTTTGATTCAAAATTTTTATAATTGATTAATGATAATTGATTAAGTAACATTAAAATTCTTGAATTTGGGATTTATTAGGCATTAACTACCCTATAATATCCAAAAATAACGAATAAATACACCATTGGATTTCAATAAAAACTTTATTTTTGCGCGACCAATAAAATTAGAGATGGCTACATATAAGAAAAGAGGGTACAAACCTGAAACAAAGGCTGAAAAGCAAGAATTCGATGAACAAGAAAGTACTACGGCAGAAGTATTTAGTTCCTTGGACGAAGGGGCTTCAAGGTCAGAGGAATGGGTTTCTAGAAACCAAAATTATATATTGGGTGCAATAGGTGTAATTGCAATTAGTGTTTTAGGATATTTGGCGTATAGCCAGTTTGTTGTGAAACCAAAAGAGACCAGTGCAGCCAATGAAATGTACTACCCACAGCAATATTTTGACCAGGCGTTGACAAGTACAACGGCCAAGGATTCTTTGTTTACATTGGCATTGGAAGGCGCAGAAGGTAAATACGGATTTAAGGATATTATAGAGGAATATAGTGGTACCCAGGCTGCAAACCTTGCAAACTACGGTGCAGGTATGTCTTACTTAAATATGAACAAATATCAAGAAGCTATTACTTATTTAGAGGATTTTAGCTCAGATGATGCTGTTCTAGGAGCTTTGGCCAAAGGCGGATTGGGTGATGCCTTTATGCAATTGGATCAGCCGGAAGATGCCTTAGGGTATTATGAAGCGGCTATAGCGCATAGTAACAATGAGTTTACCACTCCTAAATTTCTTTATAAAGCCGGGGTAACCGCACTTGAAATGGGTGAAAAGGATAAAGCGTTAAGCTTTTTTGAAAGAATTAAGGAAGAGTATCCAAAATCTGAAAATGCAGGAAGTATAGATGCATTTATAGGAATGGCTAAAAGTGGTGCATAATGGCTACGATCAATAAAAATTTATCAGTTTACGATAAAGCAACAATCCCAAACGCGAACGGACTTCGGTTTGGGATTGTTGTTTCTGAATGGAATTCCAATATTACGGAAGGTTTATATTCTGGAGCACTAGAGGCGTTATTGGATTGTGGGGCTAATGAATCCGATATTCTAAGGTGGAATGTTCCCGGTAGCTTTGAGCTTACCTTCGGGGCAAAAAAAATGATACAATCTCAAAAAATAGATGCCGTCATTGCCATAGGTAGCGTAATTCAAGGAGAAACCAAACATTTTGACTTTGTATGTGTTGCAACCGCCCAAGGAATAAAAGACCTTAATGTTCTAATGGATGTTCCTGTAATTTTTTGTGTCCTTACGGATAACAACATGCAACAATCTATAGAGCGTAGTGGGGGTAAACATGGTAATAAAGGCACAGAGGCCGCAATTGCCGCAATTAAAATGGCCGTTTTAGGTCATTGATTTCCTTTATTTAAAAGTTTTTTCGTTAACCGTTAATTTAATTGTAAGGCAATATAAATAGCTGTTAACAAATTTTGGCATTCCTATTGGTCGCTATTTTTCTATTTTAAGTAACTTTGAGATTATGGGGATGTTGAGTAAAATAACGAGGTTACGAAAAAATAGGCAATTTGAATATAATCCTAGGTATTATGATAACAAGGATAAAGCCAACCCCTATAAAATAGAACCAAAGTTCGATCAATTTAGAAGTACTCTACATACCTCTAGGGGACTAAAAAATAAAATCAATAGCGCACTTGAAGATACCAAAAGAAAAGGTGACCGTAATATTAAAATAAGAATGGTAGTAATTATAGCCGTTCTCATATTCATTTTCCTGTATATTATTGATTTTGAACTTTCAATTTTCTTTTCTTAATAATGGCCGATATTATTAGATTATTACCAGACCATGTAGCTAACCAAATTGCTGCGGGTGAAGTGGTTCAGCGCCCATCATCTGTGGTCAAGGAGTTGTTGGAAAATGCAATAGATGCAGGGGCAACAGAAATAAAACTCATCATAAAAGATGGAGGAAAGACCTTGATCCAAGTGGTTGATAATGGTAAGGGTATGAGCGGTACAGATGCCCGTTTAAGCTTTGAGCGGCATGCTACTTCAAAAATACAGAAGGCAGAAGATTTGTTCAACCTTAATACCAAAGGCTTTAGGGGAGAAGCATTGGCGTCCATTGCGGCTATTGCACATGTTGAAATGCTTACCAAAACAGCAGATGATGAAATTGGCACACGTATAAAAATCGAAGGCTCAAAAGTTGTTACACAGGAAGTGGTGGTTGCGCCAAAGGGTACATCCATGTTGGTTAAAAATTTGTTTTTCAACATTCCTGCAAGACGTAATTTTTTAAAGTCAGACCAGGTAGAGTATAGGCATATAACCGATGAGTTTCATAGAATTTCACTGGCGCATCCACAAGTTGCCTTTAGCTTTTACAATAACGGTAGTGATGTTTTTCAATTACCAAACAATGATTTTAGAAAGCGTATTGTGCATATTTTTGGCAGAAAAACGGACGAAAAATTGGTGCCGGTAGAAGAGGATACACAAGTAGTGAAAATATCGGGATATATTCAAAAACCGGAATTTGCGAAAAAGAGTAGGGGAGAGCAGTTTTTCTTTGCTAATAACCGCTTTATTAAAAGTCCGTATTTGCATCATGCTATATTGGGTGCTTTTGAAGGATTGATTCGCCCCGGAACACACCCTGGTTACTTTTTAAATTTAGAAGTAGATCCAGGTACCATAGATATCAATATCCATCCTACAAAAACAGAGGTAAAATTTGATGATGAGCATACGCTGTACGCAATTTTAAAATCAGCGGTAAAACATAGTTTGGGCCAATTTAATGTTATACCTGCACTGGATTTTGAGCAGGATCAGAACTTGGAAACACCTTACGCTTATAAAGGTAAACAGGTAGGAGTGCCCCAAGTGGTTGTAGATGCCTCGTTCAATCCTTTTGAAGTGAATAAAAAACCTAAGGGCGCCTCTTCTGGCAACTATACAAAGCCTAGCGCCAAGGGTTGGGAGAATTTATACGCCGGCTTAGAAGTTGAAGTAGACCATCCTGTTAAAAATAATAGCACTATTGAATTTGAGTCAGAGGTAGTTAATAGTAGTATTTTTGAAGCGGACAATGAAGTTGCGGATCATGCAACACATACATTTCAATTACGAAAAAAATACATCATTACTACGATTAAATCTGGTATGGTGGTCATTAACCAAAGTAGGGCACATCAACGCGTGTTATATGAAAATTTTTTAAAGAATATTACCATAAAAGAAGCGGTGAGCCAGCAATTATTGTTTCCACTAACTTTATCATTTACCCCTAGTGAAATAGAAATATTGAACGAGATAAAGGATAATCTATGTACGGTAGGTTTCGTCTTTGGAGAGGTATTGAAAGAGGGGGTAGAGATAAAAGGTGTACCGGTATTGGTAGCTGAAAGCGAAGTGCAAATGATTATGGAACAGTTGATGTCAGATTTTCAGCAAGAAGTTCCAGGCGATAGTTTCTCACAAAGTGATATGTTGGCAAAGACTTTGGCCAAAACATTATCCGTTAAGACTGGGGAGACCCTAGATGAATTTTCGCAACAAAAACTGGTCAATGACTTGTTTGCCTGTAAGGAAACAACCCTGAGTCCGTTTAATAAGAAAGTATATATAATGATTACAGAGAACGATATTGAACGAAAATTTATTTAAATGGGTAGATTAACAGAAACCATAAAGCATTTGCTAATAATAAACGTGTTGTTTTTTATAGCAACCAATCTATACGGAGACCAAATGTATGCGTGGTTTTCACTGTATTTTCCGCAAAACGACCATTTTCAACTATGGCAAATTGTTACCCATATGTTCATGCATGGCGGATTTATGCATATTCTGTTCAATATGTATGCCCTCTATGCTTTTGGTTCACCTTTAGAGCGTATGTGGGGGACTAATAAGTTCTTGTTCTTTTATATTTCCGCTGGATTAGGGGCCGCTTTGATTCATATTGGGGTCAATTACTACTACTATAATGAAGGAATGAACGCACTAATGAGTGCAGGTTTAACGGAAAGTAGTATTTTGGAAATTATTAATAGCGGACAGTATAGTACACAATGGTATGAAATTGCAGGCAAATCAACTATTGATAATTTTTTGGGGGCTTTTAATACCCCTGTAGTCGGCGCTTCTGGTGCTATTTACGGAATTTTGGTGGCCTTTGGTATGTCATACCCCAATAGTGAACTGTTTCTATTATTTTTACCGGTACCCATAAAAGCTAAATTCTTTATTCCTGTTTTGATCGCCTTGGATTTATTCTCCGGGGTAACCGGCTATAGCTTGTTTGGACAGGGTATTGCGCATTTTGCACATGTAGGTGGTGCCTTGTTCGGTTTTTTAATGATGTGGTACTGGAAAAAAAATCAGTTTAATAACAATAGGTGGAATTAGAATATGGCACAAGCGGATTTAAAATATCAGTGGAGTAGGTTAAATGTTGCGGAAAAGCTCATTGCCATAAATGTGCTGGTCTTTGTCGTTAACGGACTTGTACCTTTCTTGTTAGGAATTTCTAAAAACAGTATTGTTCAGTGGTTTGAGCTTCCTAATAATTTACTGGATATTGTTTATCAACCTTGGTCCATTATTACCTATTCATTTTTTCATGGTGGTATAGGGCACCTGTTTTGGAATATGTTGCTTATCTATTTTGTGGGTAGGATATTCTTAAATCTTTTTGATGCCAAACGTTTTTTAACCGTATATCTCTTAGGCGTTATCCTGGGTGGACTCACCTTTGTTCTGGGATACAATATATTTCCAGCCTTTTTTAATACCAATGCTTATCTAATTGGCGCTTCTGCAGGTGCTAGTGCGGTACTTATTTTTATCTGTACCTATTTGCCCAATCAAGAAGTTAGGCTTATTTTTTTTAACGTTAAACTTTGGATGGTGGGTGCAGGTGTTGTTCTTTTAGATTTAATTCAACTGCCTATTAGTAATTCTGGCGGGCATCTGGCACATTTAGGTGGTGCTTTTCTAGGATATTTTTATGCAAGCCAGTTACTTAAAGGAAGTGATATTGGTGCTGGTTTTTCAAAATTAATGGATAGGGTGGCCAATTTGTTTAAGTCTACTGGTAAAAAAGCTCCAATGAAAACTGTCTATAAGAATAAGAGGGGAGCTAAAAATTATGGCACATCACAAAAGGATTATGATAAAAAATCCCATCAGAAAAAAATTGATGCCATTTTGGATAAAATAAGTAAATCTGGTTATGAGAGCCTTTCCAAGGCTGAAAAGGATTTTTTGTTTAAAGCTGGTAAAGAAAATTAATATATGCGATCACGTTCATTTTTCGCTAGGATCATGTTTTTCTTAAACATGATTTTTTTCTTTATACTATTACTTGCATGTATTGTACCGTATACCGCATCTGCTAGTTTAGCCTTTGTTAGTTTGGCTGTCCCCGCATTGGTTGGCATTAATTTTGTCTTTTTTCTTTATTGGTTACTCAAGTTCAATATTAGAATGCTATTATCGCTATCGGTACTGCTTTATGGTTTTTTTACATTAGATACCTTTATAGTGTTCAATACTAAAACGCATGTTGATGATACCTCGGAAACTTTATCTATTATGAGTTTTAATAGCTTGGGATTTAGGGGTAAACAAGATGAATGGAAAAGCACCGCCGGTGATACCATAGTGACATTCGTTAAACAGCAAAATCCGGATATTGTTTGTTTTCAAGAGTTTGATTACAGGAAGATTAGATCTCATTTTTTTGAAGAGTACCCATATAAATATGTGGATTTTGATTTTGATGAGAAGGATGAAAAGGTAATACAGGCTATTTATTCTAAGCATAAAATCGTCAATAAGGAAATCATAGAATTTCCAGAAACATTTAATAGTGCAGTTTATGCAGATGTTGTGTTTCAAAAAGATACCATTAGGGTTTATAACCTACATTTAGAATCCTTGAATATAAGGCCATCAAGTATTAAAAGGGAGCGATCGGATAAATTGTTCGTTAGGCTACGAAATTCTTTCTCCAAGCAACAGCAACAATCAAACATCATTCGTGCTAATATTGATAAAAGTCCGTATAAAACTATAGTTTGTGGAGATTTTAATAATACACAATTCTCTAACTCGTATTTTACGGTTAAAGGGGACCTTAACGACACCTTTTTAAAAAAAGGAAACGGATATGGTAAGACCATTGATTTTTGGAAATTTCCCTTTAGAATAGATTTTATATTGGTGGATCCTGTCTTTGAAGTGCTGGCGCACCATAATTATAAAATAAACTTATCTGACCATGAGCCCATTATGGCCACCATTAAAATTAATGGCGAATAAATAAACAGTCTACAGTATCTGCTAGGATATGAATGAGTAGCGCTAAGCCAAAAATTCTGGTTCGCTTATAAATAAAAAGCAACATGTAGCCGGTAATGGCGATATAACAGTGTAATGGATGAAAATTAATACTACATCTATTAGCGTCAAACATGGGCGTGGCCCATAGGTGGTCAAGGTCTATAACAATTCCAGATAATAATATAATGCTTGCCAATAATCTGTTTTCCTTATAAAAATATAGGGCCACTATAATTGGTACTATAAAGTGTATTCCGTAATGGGCAATGAATCTAATCATGGGACGAAGTAGAAAGACTTTGTTTCATATAACTTATGGCATTAGGGCCAACGTTGAACAAAAGGTCCAATATGCTTAAATTGGGAATAAACCCGTTCCGATCCCCAAAGACTTGGGTGTAAGGATCCATAGGTATAGTGTGCTTTAATTTAGCATTTACCATGAACCTGAAATCTTCAAGTTCAGTAGGTTTTACCTCATAATTTTGTGTCTTTTCTTTAGGCATTTCTAATTGAAGACATTCTAAAATAACTTCAATGGTCTTTAAATTAAAGTCCAACAACAACTCATACGGTTGGGTATACAATGGTTTAATTTCATCTTCATAAAATTCAAAAAAAGGAGAGGTTCTGTAAGCTGTTTCCAAAGTTCGCCAATGTTGGCGTTGCCAAGGATAAGTGTTGTCTAATGCTACAGATTTATATTGCTGTCTTCCAAATTCTTTCCCTACGTGAACTATGGGGATACTTAAAATATGCTTTCCGCGATCTGTGGAAATATAAGTTCTGTTCCTAAAGGTCTGTTTTTGATAATTATCCTCTACTTCCCAACATATACTGTCATGTGCAATAAGACTAAATGTATGTATGTTGGGAAAATATGTAGGATGAATTAATTTCATCTTTTTAGTTATGTTTTTATTGAACTGTTTTAGACCAATTATCTAAAGAGATACGATAGCTTTAATATTTAAAGTTGGTATCTATTTTTTTGACTTTTTTCTTTTCCAGAACCAATTTCCTATAAAGTATATGCCTAATAGAATCAAGAAATATTTGAAATAGGATTGTGGTTGGCCATCACCATTTACGGTTGTAAAAATACGGTCCCATCTAGGGCGCCATTTCCATATTTTGTTAGGATTGCCATTTGCATCGACAAAATTGTCAAAGCTCATCCATATAAATATTGGAGTTCCTACAATATGGTTTTCAGGAACATAGCCCCAGGCTCTACTATCTTCAGAATGGTCTCTGTTGTCACCCATCATCCAATAATAATCTTGTTTAAAAGTATAGGTGTTCGTTGGTTCTCCGTTTATGTTAATTTGGTTACCACTTACCGTAAGTTCATTTCCTTCATATTCCCTAATTATTTTTTTATAAAGCGGTAGTACTTTTAAATTTAATTCTACGGTAGCCCTCTTTTTTGGAATGTATATGGGTCCCATTTGACTGTAATTCCATGGGTAGTCTGTACTTTGTGGAAATAAATTAATCCCCCTTTTTCCTGCTGGTAGTACATTTTGTACTACAGAGTCTATATTTGAATCTGATTTTAATGCCTGTACCATTTCCGCGGTTAAAGGAATAGTTCTTTCACGGTCCGTAACCTCCTTTAAAGAAAGTCTATAATTGGCAATGACATTGGCTGGTATACCAGAACTACCTGTATATAATTCAATTTGTCCATTGGCAGATTGGTTGAATCCAATAACGTAACCTTGTAAGACATTTACCTGTTCTTGGCTTATGGGGCCTGAAATGTATTTACGGGTAAAACTTGTAACGCCCAACTGTTGCAGTAACCTAGAAGATACCCCTTTAGCGCTATATACGGTATAATCAAACTGTGGTTTGGCACTACCGGGAAGTTCTAGTTGTTTGCCGTCTATGAATACATATCCGTTACGGACTTCCAAGGAATCTCCAGGGAGGCCTACACATCTCTTTACGTAATTTGATTTTTTATCTATGGGTTTTTTTACTCCTTTTTCTTTTTTAAAGAAAACACGTACCGTATCTGCAGGCCAACTGAAAACAACAATATCATTGCGGTCTACTTTGGTAAAACCGGGAAGTCTAAAATAAGGTAATTGTGGTTTTTTTAAATAGGATGGTGTGCCTAGAATAGGTAAGGTGTCATGTACCATGGGTGCGGCAACGGTTGTCATTGGTGTTCTAGCTCCGTAGTGAAATTTACTCACAAAAAGAAAATCGCCAATGCGCAATGTACGTTCTAAAGAGCCTGTAGGTATAACGTAAGGTTGTATGAAATAGGTGTGTACCAAAGTAGCGGCTACAATAGCGAATAAAATGGAACTAACCCATTCTCCAGTCGCGGTTTTTGGTTGTAAACTTCGATCTTGTATATAAGATACCTCTAGGGAGTAATTAACATAGTAAATATAAAACCCAAGGGTCAATAATACGATCCAGGTTTCTAATTTACTGTTCCTGCCAAAACTTCTTATGGTCTCTACCCAGATTACAGGGAACATCAATAAATTAATAATAGGAATAAACAATAAAATGACCCACCATTTAGGCCTGTTAATGATTTGCATTAAGACGATAGCATTGTAGATGGGCACTGCAGCTTCCCAAGCTTTTTTGCCGGCCTTTACATAAAGTTTCCAAGTGCCTAAAAAGTGTATGACTTGAACAATAAGGATAAATAGTATCCACTGGGTAGCATTCATATGTTTTTAATTTTGTTATAATGGCCCACTGTTACACACAATGTATGGCACTAATGAAAATAGGTCTTTTTAATTTTCTATTGTTACATTTTTTAACCAAGGTTTAACACATCTCGCATAGAAAACACGCCTGTTTTTCCAATAATCCATTCTGCTGCGGTTACCGCACCTAATGCAAACCCTTCTCTATTATGAGCAGTATGTTTAATCTCTATACTATCCACATTGTTTTCATAATTTATGGTGTGCGTACCTGGAGTTTGGCCAATTCGTTTTGCCGTCACGGGTATGGAGCCTTCTGTATCAGCATCTAATTTCCATTGTTTGTAGTTGGAATTTTCAATGATACCCTCGGCCAAAGTTATAGCAGTACCACTAGGTGCATCCAATTTTTGAGTGTGATGTATTTCCTCAATGGCAACTTTATATTCTGGCAGTTTTTGCATCATTTTTGCCAGATAGTTATTTAATTCAAAAAATATGTTCACCCCTAAACTAAAGTTAGATGCATATATAAATGCCCCTTTTTTATCCTTGCATAAGTTTACAGCGTTCTCATAGTTATCCAACCACCCTGTTGTGCCGGAAATTACAGGAACATCATTTTTGATACATTGTGTAATGTTATCATATGCTGCGCTTGGCATACTGAAATCAATGGCAACATCCATTACGTTAAAATCTATATCTTCTGTATTATCGTCAATTTTGGCTACTATTTCATGACCGCGAGACAAAGCTATCTGCTCTATCATCTTACCCATTTTTCCGTAACCGAAAAGTGCTATTCTCATTCTTAAAATTTAATTATTAGGGCCATACCGTAATTAGGGCTGTTGGTCACTTGATTTAAGTCAAAATAAGGCTCAAAATCTATACTTAAATCATCGTCAATATTAAACTGTTTTAAATGCGCATCAACATTGGCATCCACAATATTTAAGGCATACATACCAATGGCAACTACCAACCAAAGGTCACGATCACTTTGAAAACGTTCTTGTTGATATTCTAAATCGTCCTGATCCAAATCTGGTGGGTCACCTGGTAAATTATCATTGTTGATGTCATAATATTCGTCATCCGTAAAACCGGCAAGCCTTCTTTTAAACGCCGTTCTAAAGCTTTGATAATTGTCGTTGTTCCACGTGTAGGCATATATACTACCACCAATGGCACCATAGACAAGGGGTACCTTCCAATACTTTTTGTTGTATACTTGACCAAGTCCTGGAAGCAATGCTGAATAAAAGGCAGCTTTACTTGGGGCCAGGGGTTTAAATTCTCTCCCAATTTTTTTAACCGAGACGGAATCATTGATGACAACCATTTCATCCTCTTGGACCGTGATGACACTATCCTTCTCTACAGGAGTTTTGGTCTGTTGCTCTTCTTGCGCATAGCATAGTGCTGAGAAAAGGAGTAGAAAAGATAAATAGGACAGCTTGTTACGCACCTGTAATCAATTTTTTGATACGGTCAAATTCTTCTTGGGACTTAAATGGAATAGTAATTTTCCCTTGAGCCTTATCTGATGCCTTTATGTCCACTTTTACGGAAAGCGCATCGGTAAGTTCCTTAATTCCTTTGCGTACAAAGACTGCAGGGTCTTTTTTTCCTGTTTTTTTTACTTCCTTTGAAGATGTATCAGATGCATCAGAATGATAGGACTTTACCGCACTTTCTGTATCTCTAACAGACAGGTTACTGGTAATGATCTTTTCGTAAAGTGCCAGCTGATCTTGCTTTTTGTCAATATTGACCAAAGCCCTACCGTGACCCATACTTAAAAAACCATCACGCATACCGGTTTGGATTATAGGGTCTAACTTTAACAATCTTAAATAATTGGCTATGGTAGACCTTTTTTTACCTACACGGTCGCTTAACTTTTCCTGTGTAAGGTTAATTTCATCAATTAATCTTTGATAGGAAAGTGCGATCTCTATAGGGTCTAAATCTTGTCGTTGAATATTTTCTACCAAGGCCATTTCCAAAGACTCTTGATCATTGGCAATACGTATATAGGCCGGTATGGTCTCTAGACCTAACAATTTTGAAGCACGGAACCTTCTTTCCCCAGAAACTAACTGGTATTCGTTAAAACCTAATTTACGAACGGTAATAGGTTGTATAACCCCCAATTCCTTAATGGAAGTAGCTAACTCTTTAATAGATTCATCATTGAAATTGGAACGGGGTTGAAAAGGGTTAACCTCTATGTGTTCCAAATCTAACTCAATAATATTACCTACTACCTTATCTGCATTTTTATCGGTTGCAGTATTAATGTCATTTTCCGGATCCTTTAAAAGAGCCGAAAGTCCTCTACCTAAAGCTTGTTTTTTTGTCGCTTTTGCCATATTAAACCGTCTGCTTATTTTTTTTGACTATCTCATCTGCCAAATTCAGATAGTTGGTTGCTCCTTTACTAGAAGCGTCATATTTTATAATGCTTTCCCCGTAACTTGGAGCTTCGCTTAATCTAACGTTTCGTTGTATGACCGTATCAAAAACCATATCCCCAAAATGCTTCCTTACTTCATCTACAACTTGATTGGATAATCGTAACCTAGAATCATACATCGTTAAAAGCATACCTTCTATATCCAACTCAGCATTATGCAATCGTTGTACACTTTTAATGGTATTTAATAATTTTCCCAATCCTTCAAGGGCAAAGTACTCACACTGGATCGGAATAATAACGGAGTCAGCCGCTGTAAGGGCGTTTAAGGTCAACAAACCAAGTGACGGAGCACAATCTATGAGAATAAAGTCATAGTCGTTCTTCAGTTCTAGAATTGCCTTTTTCATCATGTATTCCCGCTCATCCTTATCTACCAATTCTATTTCTATGGCTACCAGATCTATGTGTGCCGGAATAAGGTCCACATTTGGTGAAGTGGTAGGGATAATAGTTTCCTTGGCACTCTTGGTATGTTCCAACAATTGGTATGACCCCAATTCAACGCCATCAACATCTATTCCAAGACCAGATGTAGCATTGGCTTGAGGGTCAGCGTCTATCAATAACACTTTTTTTTCCAATACACCTAAGGAGGCAGCTAAGTTTACCGTAGTAGTAGTTTTACCTACCCCTCCCTTCTGATTGGCTATAGCAATAATCTTGCCCATATTTAAAGTAAGTTAGGCCGTAAAAATACAATTATTTACGGGGCTTATGAAAGGATTTTGTTAACACTAAGTGAATAATGGGATTGAAACCATTAAAATAGCGTTAATTTATTAGGGATGAAGTACTTATGTTTTAGTGTGTGTGGCATCAAAATTTCTTTCAACAACTTATTAAGCATTATGTTGGCTACTCTTTTTCCTTTAACTTTAAGCTATCTTCATATTCAATAAGATAGATTTCCTCATTCTTTTTTTTAAGGTAATACTCTTCACGGGCAAATTTTTCCAACTCCCCTTCACTTGAAAGTTTTTCAATAACTTTTTTGTCCTTGGCAATCTCTTTCTTTAGAAAGTCTTGGGTTTTTTCCAGTTTCTTGATTTCTTTCCTAAGTTCTAAATGGATCATTAATGAATTGGTGTCAAAAAATAACATCCAAACCACAAAAGCGGTAAGGACCAATACATACATATTGGTTACCACTTTAAACCATTTTTTTTGTTTTAGGTCTTTGAACGACATTAAGACTGCATTAATTTTTCATTGATAATACTCTTTACGATTTCAACGGCAACCGTATTGTATTTATTATTTGGTATGATTATATCTGCATATTCCTTGGTAGGTTCTATAAATTGTTCATGCATGGGTTTAATTATTGCTTGATATTTTTCCAAGGTCTCATCTAAATTCCAACCACGTTCATTAACATCTCTCTTTAATCTACGGATCAAACGTTCGTCTGTATCTGCGTGTACAAAAATTTTAATATCGAACATTTTACGAATAGCTGGGTTGGTCATGATTAAAATTCCTTCTACAATAATAACTTTAGTAGGGTGGGTAGGAATGGTTTTGGCCGTTCTATTGCATTCTAAAAATGAATATACCGGCTGTTCAATAGATTTACCGTTTCGCAGTTCATGTAAATGCTGTTCCAAAAGAGCAAAATCAATGGAGTTTGGGTGATCAAAGTTGGTCTTTCTTCGTTCTTCAAGAGATAAATGTGATAAATCATTATAATAGGAATCTTGGGAAATTACCCCCACTTCTTCATTAGGCAGTTCATTTATAATTTGATTTACTACCGTTGTTTTTCCACATCCGGTTCCGCCGGCTATCCCAATAATCAACATACAATTTACTTTGTTGCAAAAATACATATTTGAATAGCATAATTGCATAAAACTTAAAATTCAACTTTTATTAACACCCCTTGAGATGGTTAGCCTTATTTTTGCATGATGCAAGATGAACAGATAAAACCCAATTTTGAATTTGTGGCATTAATGGCATCGTTAATGTCCATTGTGGCACTTACCATTGATGCAATTTTACCTGCCATGGCAGATATTGGTATTGCGATCAATAGTTTGGATCCTACACAAAATCAATTGTTGGTCACTATGATTTTTTTAGGGCTGGGGGTAGGCCAATTGTTTTTTGGACCATTGTCAGATAGTTTAGGAAGAAAACCAATTGTATATTTTGGTTTTATCATTTTCTTTATTGCCAGCATCATCTGTTTGGTAGCACCAAATCTTGAGATTATGCTTATTGGTAGAATTCTGCAAGGTATTGGACTTTCTGCACCAAGGACTATCAGCATATCTATAATCAGGGATACATACCGTGGGGATTATATGGCCAAGATAATGTCTTTTGTTACCGCATTTTTTATTTTGGTGCCCGTTGTTGCTCCGGCCATAGGTAAGGCGGTTATGGGGTTTACGGGTTGGCAAGGTATTTTTTATCTGCAATTGTTCTTTGCTCTTGTAGTTGGTGTTTGGTTTTACAAGCGCCAGGAAGAAACACTGCACCCGGCTTATAAAGTACCATTTTCTTTTAAGGTATTTGCTAGGGGGACTAAGGAAATCTTCAAGTATAAGGAAACCGTTTCATGTACAATCATTTCTGGACTTATTACGGGCTCTTTTTTGGTATATTTAAGTTCTGCACAACATGTTTTTGAGGACCTTTACGGGTTAACGGATACCTTTCCTTACGTATTTGCTGGCTTGGCTTTGTCCGTGGGGTTGTCAACCTTAATGAACGGTACGTTGGTACTACGTTTTGGTATGCGTAATCTTTCTTTTATGGCATTGTTGGCTTTTACCGTTATTGCTATGACCTATAGTTTGTTGTTCTTCAATTCTAATGACCCAAGTATTACCGTATTGCTAATTTTTCTTTCATTGTTGTTTTTATGTCTTGGTTTCATTTGGGGCAATATGCGTTCTATTGCTATGGAGCCCATTGGCCATATAGCGGGTATTGGAGCGGCAATAACAGGTTTTGTATCCACCATTTTGTCCATTCCTATTTCTATTTTCGTAGGAAGTTTTATTGAAGATTCCGTTTGGGCATTATTTTTAGGATTGGGTACTTGTGGATTCTTGTCCATCATACTATTTTTAGCCTTTAAAACGCGACCCTTATTTGCAAGTAACCGGGCTTTTTCCAGTTAAATATATAGGATTAGTGGTTCTAAAAGGAAGGTGTTCTAAGTGGTACTCGTTATGAATACAGAATTGTTATTTACACGTATATTCTAACGTGCTATACGTTAATGGGCTCATTTACAGTTAATTCATACTATATTGATGGGTAGTTTAACCCATGTATCATTTCAATATATAAATATGAAAGGTTTTAGAATATCATCTTTATTGATGTTATGTTTTATTTTTCTATCAGGTTTTGGCTGTAAAAACAAACCTAGACCGGTTGACATTTCTCAACGACCTGTAATTGGTTGTGCCCCTCCAATCACAGATGCGGCGTGGTATACATCCAATAATAAAGCACCGTTAATTGATGGTCTGGATGTGCTTGATTTCCCTGTTACAACCACTAATAGTCTGGCACAGAAATACGTGAATCAAGGTTTGGTTTTGGCCTACGGATTTAATCATGCAGAAGCAGCGCGTTCTTTTTATTATGCCACAAAATTAGATCCTAATTGCGCAATGGCCTATTGGGGCTTTGCCTATGTATTGGGTCCAAATTATAATGCGGGAATGGAACCAGATAATTATGAAAGAGCTTTTGCCGCCATTCAAAAAGCGGTGGATGTATCTAAAATTTCCGCTTCACAAAAAGAGAAAGATTTAATAGCCGCACTGGCAAAAAGATATGTTAAGAAACCTGTGTCAGATAGAGGAGAGCTTGATTTGGCATATTCCAATGCTATGCGTAGTGTTTACGAAAAGTATCCTTTTGATGCCGATGTAGCTACAATTTATGCGGAGTCGATTATGGATTTGCACCCTTGGGATTTATGGGATAAAAATGGTGTAGCCAGGGAATGGACCGTAGACATTCTTTCTGTTTTAAAAAGGGCTCTACGGATAAATCCAAAACATGCTGGGGCACATCACTTTTATATTCATACGGTTGAGACCTCTTTGAACCCGGAAGATGGACTTGATAGTGCTAAATTATTTGATGAAGATTTGGTTGCCGGTGCGGGTCATCTTGTTCATATGTCGTCGCATATTTATATTAGAACGGGAGATTATCATAAGGGAACATTGGCAAATATTAGGGCAATAGCGGTAGATAGTAGTTATGTTTCCGTATGTAATGCACAAGGGGCCTATCCTTTATCTTATTTTCCACATAATTATCATTTTATGGCAGCAACTGCCACGTTGGAAGGAAATAGCAAGTTAGCTTTGGAAGCCGCTAATAAGGTAGCGGAACATTCCAACTTAATATTGATGAAAGAATCTGGTTGGGGTACATTGCAGCATTATTACACGATACCGTATTACGTATATGTCAAATTTGGGAAATGGGACGATATACTACAATTGGAAAATAAAGATTCGTCATTAAAATATCCAGAAGCGGTTAGAAATTATGCACGGGGAATGGCTTTTCTGGGTAAAGGTGACGTACAGCGTGCAAAAACAGAATTAGAATCCTTGGAAATATATGCTAAGGATGAAAGTTTACGTTCTGTTTCTATATGGGATATTAATTCCGTGGATGTTTTATTACAGATAGCCAAGCGCGTATTAAATGCTGAGATTTTAGCCCAAGAAGCTAATTATACAGAAAGCATTGCATTACTGAACGAAGCGGTAAAACTTGAAGATAACTTAAATTACAACGAACCACCAGATTGGTTTTTTTCCGTTAGGCATCATTTAGGAGCCATTCAAATTGAAGCCGCTAACTACAATGAGGCCATTGAAACTTATGAAGAGGACCTTAAAAGACTACCTAGAAATGGGTGGGCGTTACATGGACTAAAATTAGCGTATGAAAAGTTAAATGAGCCTGCTATGGTATCAGAAATCGATGATAGATTAAAAACTAGCTGGGCCACGGCAGATACCGAGTTGACTTCCTCAAGAATACAATAGTCATTTGCTTCTGTTGATTAGTTCTTCATTAGTAATATTTATTTGCCATTAATGGGATAAGGTATGGTATGATTAAAAATTAGTTACATTTCCGTTTTAAATGTGAACTTACATGACTTCATTAGAAAAACTAGGCTATGCCAAGGATAAAAAATTATTGATTATTCATGCTGATGATGCCGGACTCTCACATTCAGAAAATAGGGCTACTATCCATTCCTTAAAAAATGGCTTTGTTAATTCATACAGTATCATGGTGCCTTGTCCATGGTTTTATGAAATGGCCTTATTTGCAAAGGAATACCCTCAAATAGATAATGGAATTCACCTAACCTTAACCTGTGAATGGGAAAACTATAAATTTGGACCAGTGCTGCCTGTTTCTGAAGTACCTAGCTTAGTGGATGAAAACGGACATTTTTTTAAAAAACGAGAACTGCTACGAAAAAACGCAAATCCAGAAGAAGTAGAAAAAGAACTTCGTGCCCAAATTGAAAAAGCATTAAAATTTGGTTTACGGCCTACCCATATAGATTCGCACATGTATAGTGTGGGTTCTCATCTAGATTTTTTTAAAATTTATAAGAATTTGGGTAAGGAATTTGAACTACCAACTTTAATAAATCGCCAACTTTTGGAACATGTTGGTATGGATTCAGAAAAGTGTATTGATGCCAATGATTTTGTTATTGATCAAACCTATGTTGGGGAATACCATTATTTTCAGCAGGGTAAATTAGCAGACTTTTATACTTCTGTTTTAGAAAATTTGGTAGCTGGGGTAAATCTCATTTTAATCCATCCAGCCTTTGATGATAACGAGATGAAAGGGGTGACTGTGAATCATCCAAATTTTGGTTCGGCATGGCGTCAAATAGATGTTGATTATTTTACAAACGAACAAAACAAAGCAAAATTAAAGGAGAACAATATAGAATTAATTACATGGCAAACCATTAAGAGAGTTTTATAGCTGAAGCCATTTATCAATAGTTTTTAGATGGTATGTATGGATAAAAAAATCCTTCATCATACCATGTACTATGATAATGATGAAGGAAATTATGTGCTACTTTTTTAGTAAAATCTATAAAGCGTTCTCAATTATTTCTTCTACAACCTCTGGGTTTAACAGTGTACTAGTATCTCCTAGATTACTTGTATCGCTACTAGCTATTTTACGTAATATTCTTCGCATAATTTTACCGCTACGCGTTTTGGGAAGTCCGGAAACAAATTGAATTTTATCCAGTTTGGCAATAGGTCCAATATGTTCGGTAATCTGTTGGTTAATTTCTTTTCTTAGGTTATCCCGGTCCCTACTTTCCCCAGTTTCCTTTAGAATAACATATCCATAGAGTGCATTACCCTTAACGTCATGTGGAAAACCTACTATTGCAGATTCTGCAACTGCTGGGTGTTCGTTAATGGAATCCTCTATTGGGGCCGTACCAAGATTATGGCCAGAAACAATGATTACATCATCTACACGACCCGTAATTCTATAATAGCCAACAGCGTCCCTCAGTGCTCCATCACCTGTAAAATACATATTTTCATAAGCAGAAAAATATGTATCCCTATAGCGGTCATGATTGCCCCAAATTGTTCTTGCTATGGATGGCCATGGATATTTAATACAAAGCCTACCATCTACTTGGTTGCCTTTAATTTCTTTGGCATTTTCATCCATCAAGGCGGGTTGTATACCAATGAAAGGCAGTGTGGCATATGTTGGTGCCGTGGGTGTTACGTACGGGATCGGGGTGATCATTATACCGCCGGTTTCCGTTTGCCACCAGGTATCTACAATAGGGCTGTTTTTTTTACCTACATTATTATTGTACCAATGCCATGCCTCTTCATTGATTGGCTCTCCTACGGAGCCTAACACTTTAAGGCTAGAAAGGTCATGTTTTTCTACATAATCTAAATTTTCCTTTGCAAGGGCCCTAATTGCGGTAGGTGCGGTATAGAACTGATTTACTTTATGTTTTTCAACTACCTCCCAAAAACGCCCATAATCCGGGTAGGAGGGTACTCCTTCAAACATTAGTGTGGTTGCTCCATTTGCCAATGGTCCGTAAACAATGTACGAGTGCCCTGTAATCCAACCTATATCCGCAGTACACCAATACACATCTTGTTCCCTGTATTGAAATACATTTTTAAAGGTGTATGCGGTGTACACCATATACCCTGCAGTTGTATGTACCATACCTTTTGGGGTACCGGTAGAACCTGAGGTGTACAAAATAAACAATGGGTCTTCTGCATCCATTATCTCTGCAACACAATCGGCATAAGCCTCATCAAGCAACGGTTGAAGCCATTTGTCCCTGCCTTGTTCCATATGAATTTCGGCACCGGTACGTTTAGCAACAAGAACATGTTTTACTCCTGGGCAATCTTCTAAAGCTTTGTCTACTATACCTTTTAAATCAATTGATTTTTTACCTCTATAGGATCCATCTGAAGTCAGTACTATTTTACAATCACTATCATTTATTCTAGTGGAAAGTGCGTTTGAGGAAAACCCTGCAAATACAACGGAGTGTATGGCCCCAATTCTTGCACATGCCAATAAGGATACGGCCAATTCCGGAATCATAGGTAAGTAGATACAGACCCTGTCTCCTTTTTTTACACCATTGTCCAATAACACATTTGCCATGCGGCAAACCCTTTCATGTAATTCTCTATAGGTAATATGTACGGCTTCCTCTTTGGGGTCGTTGGGTTCAAAAATGATGGCTGTTTTATCGCCCCGTGTTGGTAAATGGCGGTCCAAGCAATTTTCCGTTATGTTCAATTTTGCCCCTTCAAACCATTTTATTTCGGGTTTTTTAAAATCCCAGCTCAATACATTGTCCCACCGTTTGCGCCAGACAAAATGTTCCTCTGCAATTTCTTCCCAAAAGGCTTCAGGATTTCGAATAGATTTTCTGTAGACCTGAAAATATTCCTCTAAATGCTTAATGTGATAATTACTCATTGTATGCGTTAATTATTTTTCTTCAAGGATGTTGCATCCTTTATGATTGTTGATTTAAGTTGTTGTTGATTCAATGACCTGTTGCTTCACCAGCTCCACTGGGTATTCTAATATTTTCTACAATTTCTTGAACATCTTCCGGTGGAGCAGGAGTAAGTTGTAAAACAATGATCGATACTATAAAGTTAGCGATCATGGCAATACTACCAAATCCTTCCGGTGAAATACCAAACCACCAGTCATCTTGTGTGCCTCCGCCAAACCAGCCAAATTTAAATTTAACCATATAAAAAAGCATAAGTAAAATGCCTACTACCATTCCGCTAATGGCACCTTCCTTATTCATCTTCTTGTAAAAAATTCCTAAAACAATAGCTGGAAAAAAGGACGCCGCCGCCAACCCAAATGCCAGTGCTACTACGGCTGCTACAAAGCCTGGTGGGTTTATTCCAAAATATCCGGCTATGGCTACGGCTACGGTTGCAGAACCTCTAGCGACCCATAATTCTGCCTTATCGGATAAATTAGGGTTAAATACTTTTTTCACTAAATCATGGGAAACGGATGCCGATATAACCAAAAGCAAACCTGCAGCTGTAGAGAGCGCAGCGGCAAGACCACCGGCGGCAACTAAAGCAATTACCCATGCAGGAAGGTTGGCAATCTCAGGATTGGCCAAAACCATAATATCATTATCAATGGTCAGCTCATTTTTTTCCTTATCCGCAACATATTGAATTTTACCGTCCGCATTTTTATCGTTAAAAAGTAATAGCCCGGTTTCTTCCCAATTTTTAAACCAAATGGGCATGCTTGAATAATCTTCATTGCTAACCGTGTTGATTAAATTGGTTTTGGCAAAAACGGAGACTGCAGGTGCGGTTGTATATAATATGGCAATTAGCAATAGTGCCAAGCCGGCAGATTTACGGGCATCTTTTACTCTTTTAACGGTAAAGAACCTAACAATAACATGGGGTAAACCTGCGGTACCCACCATTAATGCCAAAGTAATGGCAAATATATCAGTAACGGATTTTGAACCATTGGTATATTCATTAAACCCTAGCTCTGTGGACAAACCGTCTAACTTATCCAATAAAAAAGTACCTGAACCATCATTCAGCGTAGAGCCCATTCCCAATTGCGGTACTGGGTTTCCTGTCATTTGTATGGATATAAAGATAGCGGGTACCATAAAGGCAAAAATCAAGACACAATATTGGGCCACTTGCGTATAGGTAATACCTTTCATTCCGCCTAAAACGGCATAGAATAAAACAATCACCATGCCTATAATAACGCCAGTATTTATATCTACTTGTAAAAATCTTGAAAATACCACACCTACACCACGCATTTGTCCGGCAACATAGGTAAAAGAGACAATTAGGGCACAGATAACCGCTACGATACGGGCTGTTTTGGAATAGTAACGGTCACCGATAAAATCAGGAACGGTAAACTTGCCAAATTTTCGAAGATAGGGGGCTAGCAATAATGCCAAGAGAACATAACCACCTGTCCAGCCCATGAGATAAACGGAGCCGTCATATCCGGCAAATGAAATAATACCTGCCATTGAAATAAAGGATGCGGCAGACATCCAATCTGCAGCGGTAGCCATACCGTTTGCAAGTGGTGATACCCCGCCACCGGCAACATAAAAGTCTTTTGTAGACCCTGCTCTAGAATAAATTGCAATTCCTATGTAGAGGGCAAATGTAAGCCCCACTAAAATATACGTCCAGGTTTGAACACTCATTTTTTTTGGTTTTTAGATGGTTGGTTGTTGGGTTACTCGTTGTAATTGTATTTTTTATCCAATTTGTTCATTAAGCGAACATATACGAATATGAGTACCACAAATACGTAGATAGAACCTTGCTGTGCAAACCAAAACCCTAATTTAAAGCCTCCAATTTTTATGGAATCTAGGGCGTCTTTAAATAATATGCCCGCACCAAAGGAAACTAAGAACCAAATTGATAATAGAATAAAAAGATATTTAACATTCTCTTTCCAGTAAGCGGTAGCTTTCTTTTGTTTTTCTGACATATTTAAGTTGATTTACAATCCAGTAAATTAGGTAAAAAAGTTCAATTTGGGATGAACAATACTCCACTTGAAGAATCTTTTTTAGCTCCTGTAACAGAACACAGTACATTTGTTTGTTGCTCAACCCGTAATACGCCCATTAATGCAAAAACAAGCGCCTCCTTAAATTCAATAATTATTTTTTCGGGTATAATTACTTGCGTTGTGTTGCCTAGCTTTTCTTGTAAGGTCTCAATAAGAAAGCTATTTAATGCACCACCACCCGTTACGAGCAAACGTTGTTTCTTTTTAGAACTATTTAATTGTATTTGCTGGGCTATTTTATCACTTATGTGATGTATGCTGGTATGGAGTAAGTTTTCCATAGTGTCATCTATTTCATCAACGATAGGAACAACTTCTTCCAAGAACCACTCATAACCAATGGATTTAGGATGGGGTAGCAGGTAATACGTAAGACTGTTCAATTGCTCTAGCATCTTTTGATTTACCTTGCCACTTCGCGCTAAATTACCATCTTGATCATATTCTAGATTTACTTTTCTTGTAATGTGGTTCAATATCATGTTCGCCAAACCTATGTCATAGGCAATACGTTTGTCCTTTACTTCAAAAGATATATTACTAATACCGCCTAAGTTTAGGCAGAAATCATATTCATTGAAAAACAAACGATCCCCAATGGGTACTAAAGGTGCGCCTTGACCTCCCAGGGCCATGTCATTCGTCCTAAAATCCGCTATTACCTTTTTGCCACACGCATTGGCCAAATGTTGCCCTGAACCAATTTGGAATGTAAGCCCCATTTCTGGCCTATGGTGGGTAGTATGGCCATGACTGGCAATGTAATCTACTTCTAAATTACCTTCATTAATGAATTGTATTGTTTGTTCGCCTAGCCAAGTACCATAAGTATTATGAAGTTCAATCAATTTTTCCGCAGATAAGCTTATCGCATCTTTAAGCTGAAGTAGCATCTCGTTAGTATACGATATGGTCTTGGTAGCTTTAATGGTAAATTCCCAAGACCCGTTCTTTTCCCAAATGTGGCAATACGCCAGGTCTAACCCATCTAAAGACGTGCCGGACATAAGACCAATAACTTTATAAACGTTCATTAGAATAGTTTTTTATTTGATGTTAATTACCTATTGAGATAGGTAGTTTTCCTTTAGCTACCAATGTTCCCAAAAAATGTTGGGTAGCTACATCTTGAAATTCCTTAAAATTTTGATACACAATAACCGTGGCAACAGTATTGTCTAAATTTAAAAATTTAAGCGCATAGGGATTGCCAAAATGGTACAGTACAACATTTTTGGTTTTTATAAGTTGGTTGATGAAATCTATTTCTTCTTGAAGGAATCCAAAGTTGTTTGTTGGTTTTATCTGTGGGGGAGTAAGCAGTAAAAGAATTTCGGTTTCGTTTTCTACCTCTTTTTGCATTTCACCAATATAGGCTATAATTTCTTGCTTCGTTTGGTCGGTTCCAAATCTTTTTAGTGTCAAGGTGCAGAAATTGGTTGCTCTAAAATGTTCAATTTCTTCAGTGGAACCATGATGCAAGGTGAGTGATTGTTTTGCTATTTTTTTATTTAAAGCACTTGGGTCGGTAAGCTCTTGGGAAATATTCTCTGTTTTAATAGCCTTTTCTTTTAGCTTCCATATACGTTCTAGGCTTTTATTTATCTGCGTTTGAGATGCATTTTTAAGGATATGTGCAATGCCTTCCTCAATATGTTCGGCAAAGCATATAATGTCGTTACCGGCGTTAAAGGCAAGCCACTCCAATTCTCCTTTTACCGGATAGTTTTTAGATACCGCATGCATGTTTAAGGCATCTGATATTACTACTCCGTTAAACCCCATTTCGTTTCTTAAAACACCGGTTATTATATCTTTATTAATGCTTGATGGTAATCCTGGAATAGTGGTTAATGAAGGAACGGACAAATGGCCTACCATAACGGAATCTACCCCTTGGTCTATTAATTTTTGAAAAGGGTAGAGCTCGTTTGTAATTAAATCTTCTTTGGTCTTGTCAATAATAGGTAAACCCAAATGAGAATCCGTTGCCGTATCTCCATGACCGGGAAAGTGTTTAATGCTTGTAAGTACGCTTTCATGCTGAGTTCCCTTTATATAGGCGGAAGCCATTGAAACTACATGGTCTTTATTATCGCCAAAAGAACGATAGCCTATTACAGGATTATTCGGGTTCGTATTAACATCTACTACAGGGGAGAGATTCCAATGTATTCCTGCCGCCTTACAATCTTTTGCAATATTTTGTCCTACTTCATATACTAAATCGGTATTATTGATATTGGCGCCTAATGTAATGGCGTAAGGGTATTGGGGGGTGTTTTCTATACGCATGGCTAAACCCCATTCTGCATCAATAGAAATTAACAGGGGATACGTAGCGACTTTTTGATATCTCTTGATGAGGTTTTTTAAAGTGTCAAAACTGTCTGCGTTGATCACAATTTTCTTTTTGCCCTCAAAATTAGTTGCGGCACTTGCCCTGGAATGAAAAAAGCAGAGGCCTCCTACATGGTGTTCAGAAATAAGTTTTTCAAGCTTCTGTATTTCTTCCTCGGTATCATTGATAAAAGCGGCCGGCATAAAAAATTGGCCCACTTTTTCTACAGTAGAAAGTTGGTCAATAGCTTTCTGTGTTTGTAAAATTCTATTCATTTGAAACGGTTGATTTTTTACCAAAGTCAGCAGGATAAGTAATATATTTCAATAGGAATAGGGCAGGTAGGGCGGCAATTACAACCCATATGAAAAACCCATCATAACCTAGCCATTGTTGCATATAACCACTGATCATGCCCGGTAACATCATTCCTAGGGCCATAAAACCGGTAGCAATGGCATAATGCGATGTTTTGGACTTGCCATCCGCTATGTAGATTAGGTACATTAAGAATGCGGCAAACCCAAAGCCATATCCAAACTTTTCAAAAATTACCGTTGCCGTTACCGCAACTATGTTCGTGGTATCGGTAATGGCCAACACGGCATATAATATATTAGGGAGGTTTAGGGAAAGCACCATGGGCAGCATCCATTTTTTTAATCCATCCCTTGAGATTAAAATACCTCCTAAAATACCTCCAATGGATAAAAATATAACCCCTGCCGTCCCAAAAATTGTTCCTAATTGTTCTGTGGAATAGCCCAACCCACCTTTATCTGGGGTGTCCAATAAAAAGGGCGATGCCATTTTAACCAATTGCGATTCTCCCAACCTATATGTAAGTATAAAAGCAAGTGCAACCCCTATTCCCGGTTTTTTAAAGAATGACGAAAAAACTTCTAAAAATCCTGTTGCTTTCTCTTTAATTAGACCATTTTCTGCTTCATATTTTGGTGATACAAAAAAATTGGTCACCGTCATGATGAGCATTAAAAACGCCGCTGCGGACATGGTTATGCTCCACGCCTTGGTATTGTCACCGTAAGTATTTTCAAGATATCCGGCCAAAACCACAATAAGTCCTTCACCGGTAACCATGGCCAATCTGTAAAACGTACTTCGCATTCCTACAAAGAAGGATTGTTTTTTTTCTGTTAATCCCAACATATAATACCCATCTGAGGCAATATCATTGGTAGCGGAAGCAAAAGCGGCCATCCAAAAACATGCTAGGGAGGTAATAAAAAACATATTGGTGGGTAGGGTAAGGCCAACGCCTAAAAGTGCTATGGCTATTAGAAGCTGCATGCTTAAAAACCATTTACGTTTGGTGCTTTTTAAATCAACAAAAGGGCTCCAAAGTGGTTTTAATACCCAAGGTAAGTACAATAAGCTGGTATACAACCCTATATCCTCATTGCTGACGCCTAGTTTTTTGTACATAATCACCGATACGGTAACCACTAAAACATAAGGCAACCCCTGTGTAAAATATAAGACCGGTACCCATGCCCATGCTCCTTTATCTTTTTGCACCATTCTTTCTTAATTTCTTTATATTAATGATCGTAGCTTTTGTTTCAACCCCATAATTATCTATAAAACTAAGGGCTATAAAATTGTCTTGTATATCCGATTTAGGTATCTGGATGGTGTTCGTTTTTTTGTCTAGGTATATTTTTGCCACCAATTTTTTTATGTTATAATCTTTCTTCACTCTAGGACCAGATGTATACAGCAAAGCATATCGCATATCTGTAATATTATTTAAGTGAAGTATATAGTTTTCATTGGTAAGTTCCGTAATTGATAAACGAGGTGTTTTTAAAATCGAAGTGTTTGACCATGCAAATGCCGGACCTAAAGCGGGCTTTTCGTAAAACTTTTTACAAATGTAATTAACCACATCTTCTTTATTGCTCATAAGCGATTTTGCACTGAACATTATATTGCCATCTATTTCCGGAGTTTTTCTTGCGTATGCCAATTGTTTGGGTAATTCCTTGATATTGTTCCATGAAGCATCACTATTGTTCCCAACTTTATATGCGCCATTACCGACATATAAATTAGTATTGTTATTGTTTTTTGCCCACCAATCAATTATGGTGCTGTGCGATGCAACAGGTAAGTCCATACTCCAATATATTTGTGGTGCCAAATAGTCTATCCAACCCTTTTTCATCCAAAGTAATGGGTCTGCATATAAATCTTCGTAGGTGGTTTGACCTGCTTTTGTGGCAGAGCCCCTAGGGTCGGTAGTATTATTTTTCCATACGCCAAACGGACTTATACCAAACTGAACATATGGTTTTATGGATTTTATGGTACGGTGGGTTTGTTTTACCAGAGAATCTATATTACTACGGCGCCAATCTGCTAAACTTTGGTTTGGGCTTGCATATGTTTTAAAAGCTAGTGAATCGTTGAAAATTTCATCTTTAATTCGGTACGGATAAAAATAATCATCAAAATGAATGGCATCTACGTCGTAATTGGAGACAATTTCTGCTACAATCTCAGAAAACCGTTTTTGAACTTCTGGCAGACCAGGGTTGTAATAATTCTTTTTGCCATAATGTACCATCCATTCCGGGTGGGTGCAATAATCATGTGATGCTGCAAGTACTTCAAAATTTTCATCAAAAGTTGCCCTGTATGGGTTCAGCCAAGCATGAAATTCCATTCCACGTACATGGGCCTCTTTTATCATCCAATCCAGCACATCGGTATTCCATTCTGGGGCCTTGCCTTCTGTCCCGGATATGAATCTGGACCAGGGGGCATATTCAGAATTATAAAAAGCATCACCAGCAGCACGTACTTGTACAATTACGGCATTGTAGTTTTCCTTTTGGTAGAAATCTAAAATCTTTAGGTAATCTTCTTTCTGCTTGCTACTGGAATCATTGCCATTTTTTGGCCAATCTATATTAACGACCGTGGCAATCCAAACTCCCCTGAATTCTCTTTTGGGGTGTTTTTCGTAAGGTTTAAAAATTCCACAGGAATTCAATAATAAAACAGAAAGTACTAGTAGGAAATATTTTGACATATAAAGGAATGAAAAAGGCCTATTTAAGTTTAAAAATAGGCCTTTTTGAATAAAGTAAATGTTAATTGAACTTGTGGCGTACAAATGCTTCCATGGCAGCGTAGGAGGATAGCCCCAATGCCTTGTATTTATTTGCCGTATCGCGATTGCGTTCTTCGGCTCGCATCCAAAATTCCCTTGAATCATCGCCTTGAAACATAACCCCGTCTTTTTGCGATTGGTGGCAGAAAATTGCATTTCGCTTTTTTAGCACCTGACCCGGACTCATTGGTACGGCCATTTCAATTTCATTGATGTCCCATTCATGCCATGCACCTCTGTATAACCATAACCAGCAATCTTTCATGAAGGCTTCTTTCTTAAGTTCTTCGCATGCTGCAAAAACTGCGTCTAAACACACTTTATGGGTGCCATGTGGATCGGCCAAATCTCCTGCAGCATAAATTTGATGGGGTTTAATTTTGCTGATAATCTCAACCATTAAGGCAATATCATCTGAACTCAGATTTTTCTTCTTTATAGTACCGGTCTCATAGAACGGTAAATCCAGGAAATGAACATTTTCATCATTTAGCCCCATATATCTTGTCGCGGCATAGCTTTCCCCACGTCTAATCTTACCTTTTAGATTACGCACTTCTGGTGAATCTATTCTGGTTTCATTTTTTTCAGTGATGGATTTTATGATTTTTTCCGCTTCGTTTGATGGGGTGATCTGCATTGCAATTTCAGCATACTTTCTTGCATCAACATCTGAAACCGCAATATTTCCAGAAGTTTGGTACACAATATGAACATCATGCCCCTGTTCTACCAACCTATCAAAAGTGCCCCCCATGGAAATTACATCATCATCTGGGTGTGGACTAAAGATAATTACTCTTTTTTGAGCCGGTGTTGCACGTTCCGGTCTGTTTGTATCATCTGCATTGGGCTTTCCTCCGGGCCAACCTGTAATGGTATGCTGAAGTTTATTGAACATTTTAATGTTAAGGTTATAGGCATCTTCTTGGGCTAAAAGGTCTGCCATACCATTATCATTATAGTCCTTGTCCGTTAGACTTAAAATTGTTTTTCCTGTAGTTTCGCACAACCAGACCATGGCTTTGGATTTTAGCTCATCTGTCCAAGTACAGGCATCTACCAGCCATGGAGTTTTATTTCTTGTAAGCTCTGTGCCGGCACTTGTGTCCAGCACAAAAGTACAGTTGTCATGGTCCTGTAAATAGGTGGCAGGTACTTGTGACGAGATTTCACCTTCAATAGTTTTCTTGATGATATCCGCTTTGTTTTGTCCCCACCCTAAAAGAACAATGCGCTTGGCTTTCTTTACTGTAGAAATCCCCATGGTTATGGCCTTTCTTGGAACATTGTCAATGCCTAGAAAAGATGGTGCGGCATCTACTCTTGTTATATGGTCCAGGGTTATAACTCGTGTTCCGGAATTTAAATGTGAGCCAGGCTCATTAAATCCTATATGTCCCGTTCTACCAATTCCCAATAACTGAAAATCCAATCCTCCATGTTCTTTAATCTTTCTTTCGTAGGAAAGGCAATATGCCGTTGTTTCATCACTACTTACGGTACCATCAGGAATGTGGATATTTTCTTCTGGAATATCAACATGATTGAACAAATGTTCATGCATGAAGTAAAAATAACTTTGAATATTATTGGGTTCCATAGGTAGGTACTCATCTAAATTAAAAGTTACAACGTTCTTAAAACTTAATCCCTCTTCCTTATGCATGCGCACCAATTCTTCATAAACGCGTATTGGTGAAGATCCCGTTGCCAGTCCAAGTACACATTTTCTTTTTTGACCTTGTCTCTTTTTAATAAGGTTTGCAATTTCTTCCGCAACTTTAATAGAGGCAATGTTAGAATCTTGAAAGATAACATTGTGTATTTTTTCAAATCGTGTTTCTTCAAATTGGCCAATGGGCTTATGGCTAATATCAATCTTGGCATCTTGTAAGGTATTTTTCATAGGATAGGAATGAAATTTAGGTTTTAAAATCATGCAAATATATACGATATTTTGCATCTATGCCGTTTTTTGCAATTAAATATGCTTTATTTTGCTGTTAATTAATATTTTCATGTTGTTTTATTAACTTTGTCGACATAAAACGGCAAGTAAATAAATATGTTATCTTTGCCTTGATACACTAAAAGAAGTTACGGTAAAATGCTTAAGGAAGAACGTCATAGAACCATTTTAAACGAAGTGGATCTTCATAATAGAATTTTATTGACCGATATTGCCGAGGCGCTCGATGTATCTATCGATACAATTAGGAGGGATGTAAAAGAACTGGATGCGGAAAAGAAATTGCGTAAGGTACATGGAGGAGCTATTTCTATGGGTTTTATGAGCAATAGCGCCCGAAATACCAATATTTATAAACTTGACCAAAAAATGGCAATTGCCTCCAAAGCAATAAGTTTATTAAAAGATGGTGCAGTTATATTTATAGATGGGGGTACCACCTGTTTGGAAATGGCCAGGATAATACCGGAAAACCTTAATCTGACCTGCTTTACCATTAGTTTGCCCGTGGCAATGGAACTTTCTAACAAGAAAAATATTAACGTGATTTCCATTGGTGGACAAATTGCTAAAGAAGGTCAGATCGCAATAGGGGCAAATGCAATACATCATCTATCTGAAATTAGGTTTGATTATAGCTTTATTGGTACCGGTTATGTAGATGCTATTTATGGTTTAACGGAATTTGATTGGGACATTGTACAAATTAAAAAGGCGGTAATTAAAGCTTCCAAGAAAACGGTATTGTTGTCCATTTCGGAAAAACTGAATTCACAACACCGTTATAAAACGTGCGATATCAATTCCATTAACACCATGATAACTGAATTGAAACCGGAAAATTCGCTGCTCAACGCCTTTAAGAACCACGATATAAAAATTATTTAAGGATATGGATTATAAAAAAATTACCGAAACACCGTCTAATCATGACCATTTGGAATTGATGGATACTGCAACAATCTTGCAAAAAATGAACGAAGAGGATGAAAAGGTTGCTGCCGCGGTAAAAATGACCATTCCACAGATTACCAGATTGGTAGATGAATTAACGCCCCGTTTTGAACAAGGTGGAAGGTTGTTTTATATAGGAGCCGGTACAAGTGGAAGATTGGGTATTCTAGATGCTTCAGAAATACCTCCTACTTTTGGTATGCCACATGAACGTGTAGTGGGTCTAATTGCAGGTGGCGATACCGCCATTAGAAAAGCGGTTGAAAATGCGGAAGATGCTCTAGAACAGGCATGGCTAGATTTAAAGGAGCATGAAATAACGAACAATGATGTGGTGGTGGGCATAGCGGCATCTGGCAGTACCCCTTATGTAGTGGGTGGGCTAACGGCGGCAAAGGCCAACGGAATTCTTACTGCTGCTATAACCAATAATCCTGGATCGCCCATTGCAACAACTGCGGATATCCCTATTGAAATCAATGTGGGGCCAGAATTTCTTACAGGTAGCACACGGATGAAAAGTGGAACTTCGCAAAAACTGGTATTGAACATGATTTCCACCGCTTTAATGATAAAAATTGGAAGGGTTAAGGGTAACAAAATGGTAAACATGCAAATGAGCAATGATAAGTTGGTTGACCGTGGTACCCGCTACATCATGGAAGATTTAGGTATTGGTTATCCAGAGGCAGAGAAACTTCTTAAAGAATACGGTTCCGTAAAGTTAGCGGTAGAAGCCGTTAAAGGTGCGTAAGAATATTTAATTGCTTAATAGTAGGGGTAAGGTGGGTATTTAATCATTGCTTGGGGATTAATCTATAAATTCCTTTTCCTTCCACGGCAACATAAATATAACCGTCCGGACCTTCTTTAACTGCTCTTACCCTTCCTAAATTGGGCATAAGTTTTTCACGCAACGTAATCTTGTTACCATCCAACTCCAGACGTTCAAGGTATTGAAAAGCCAAGGAGCCTACTAACAGACTTCCTTTCCACCCTTTGTACCTGTCCGTTGTTACATAGGCCATACCGCTTGGTGCTATGGAAGGCACCCAATAATGAATAGGGTTTTCCATACCGGAAATACTTTTTTGGTCAGTAATGGGCGTACCACTATAATTAATGCCGTAAGTGGCCAAAGGCCAACCGTAATTAGCGCCTTTTTTAATGATATTGATTTCATCGCCACCTCTTGGGCCATGTTCATTATCCCATATTTCTCCGGTAACCGGATGCTTGATCAAACCTTGGGGATTACGGTGCCCATAACTAAAAATGGCAGACTTGGCGCCTTCTACTCCCACGAAAGGGTTGTCTGCAGGTATTTTTCCATCATCATGTAAACGGTAAATTTTACCACCATCACGCTTTATATCTTGTGGGTTTACATCCCGTTCCCCTCTTTCTCCAATAGAAAAATAGAGATAGCCTTCATTATCAAAGGCAATTCTTGATCCAAAATGTTGACCTTTGGTAGTGTTGGGAACGGCTTTATATAATTGTTCAATATCCGTTAATCTATCATTTTTCAATTTAGCTCTAATAAGTGCTGTATTTCCTCCTTTTTCATTTCCCGATGCAGATGCAAAAGTTATGTAAATCCATCCGTTTTTTTCGTAATCTGGATGTAAGGCTATATCTAGTAGACCGCCTTGTCCACGTTGATAAACGTCAGGAACATTACCGATAATCGATTTTTTTCCATTCTTAAAATGAATCAATTTTCCTGTTTTTTCCGTGATTAATAAACTTTTATCAGGAAGGAAGGTAAACCCCCATGGAATCTGTAGCTCATCGACGAACAGCTCTGCGTCAAAAACAGGCGTACTTGGTGTAATAACTTTATTTTCAATATTTTGTGCACAAGAGGAATTGAGCATTACAACAAATAAAAGCTGTAGAATGATACTTTTTTTCATATTACGACGTTAGAAATATATTAAAGGACGAATCAATATTTAAAGATAAAATATAAGTATAAAAAATTACAACAAAGAACGATAAAGATCCCAAATCGCATTGTTCTTAAAATTACACTTAACCTATGCTCCCACAACCACAACGGTATACGTTGGTTGTACTATTACTGATATTATTATCTGTAGCCGGTACAACTGCCATAGCCAACTCTAAGGTAAGTACCCTTTTTGAGGAAGTATCTTTAGCTTTTGATAAGGCTGTTTCTACCACAAAAAAAAATCGACCCCTAAAGACCGAGAAAAAGAATGCGCAGCTTATTGCCAAATCAACTTCTACGGCAATGTTCGCGACAATCATACAAGGGGCAGACAATCTAGAAAATTGTGACGACAACGGTTTCACTGTCGCCCGTTTTAATCTTTGCGGTGATTTTGACGACCGTATCATAAGCCTCTCCGGTGGCCCTTATGGCAACGTTTCATGGCAGATATTAGGTGGGTCCTGTAGTCCGGATATAAATACGGAATGCCCAAACACCGGTGCATGTTACACAGAAGTGGCCGATCAGCAAACGTTTACTTTAGACGCCAGTTCCGTACCCTCTACGCAAGGCGCGGAATACCGTGTTGTTGCAGATGGACAAATATATTACTTCAAGGTTAAGAAAAGTACTATTAACCAAACCTACGAAAAGCAAGACTATATCTGTGGCGTAGACGGTAGGATACAAATTACCAATTTGTCCAGTGCCTATGAGTTTAGTATTAATGATGGTAGTGGTTTTGGTGCATGGCAAGGACCTATATTCCAAAATTTGGCCGCCGGTACATATAATGTAAAGGCCAGATTGAAAAATACGGCAAATACTTGTGAATATCCTTATGAACCTATTGTCATAGAGGAGAGGAATATTGATATAACCGCAACTTTTCAAGATGCATTATGTAATGGGGATACTGGTAGTATCACGGTAAATGCCTCTGGGGTCCCCGGGCCTTATAAATATACTTTATTAAATTCCAACGGTGTCCGTCAGGAATTTACGGCGTTTATGCCAGATAGTTCATATACTTTTTCAGCAGTAGGTTTTGGCTCTTATATCGTACAAGTAGAAACTTATCAGTGTACAGGTGATCCGGGTAATGGGATCAATCCGCCAAGACAACATTTAGATGTTAATGGTAATACCCTTACCATTGGTGCAGGTGCTTCTGCACTGGACGCTTCTACGGAAGTTAATAGTAGTTTTGGCTGTGCGGATATTTCAAGTGTGGATATTATTTTAAATACCAACGGTGGTTCCGCGCCTTATACCTTTACGGTCAATAACGGAGCCGTACAACCTGCTTTTGGTGATGCCACAACAGATTCCGGAAGCACAACGTTTACCGTTACTGCTGCGGGTACGTATGACTTTTTAATTACGGATAGTAATGGTTGTACCATAAGTGCATCTTCTGATGTAGAAACACTTTCGCCCCCAGATGTAACCATTGCGGGAATTGATGGTAGCTGTAGTAATGGAGGGGCTAAACTAGATTTTACCATAAATAATGGTAGGGGATATAATATATCTTTCCGTGAGAATGCTACTGCCCCATGGGTGAGTACACCACAAATTTCTGTAGCTGCGGGTACTTATAATGATATTGAGGTACGCTATCAACAGGGAGATTTTGAATGTACCTTGGCTATGCCATCCATTACTGTCAATACGGTAGGTTCGCTAACAGGTTCGGCAAATAAGGTTTCTGATGTTACCTGTACCAGTGGTGGTACGGTAGGCGGACAAATAGATTTCACGGGACCGTTTTCAGGCGGGTCTGGTAGTGGTTATGAATTTAGTATCGATGGTGTAAATTTTTCGGGCATTACCTCTTATTCTGATTTATCCCCGGGTACGTACACACCAATCATACGTGACGCCGGTGGGTGCCGTTTGGAACTTACTTCAATTGAAATATTGGATACCGATCCACCAACGGATTTAACTTTTTTACAATCTAATATTAGTTGTTCCGCTGGTACATCAGACGTACAATTAACTCCAACTAGTAATGCTGCTATCAATAGATATGAAATTATTAGCCCCAGTTATTTTGATAATGGCAACAATGACACGTTTACGGGATTACTAACTTCACAGGCTTATGTTTTTCAAATTACAGATGTAAATGGATGTACATATACAGAAGGGTTTAGACCTGTAGAAATAAGCTCCATTAGGGCTCAAGTAAAGTCGGGTGGTGACCTAAGGGTTTGTAATGGGGCTACGGATGGTAGTGGAACTTTTGTTATTGATGGATTTGCAAACAACTATGTATATGAAATTAATGGTGGAACTACGAGTGCTCCACAAAGTGATCGTGAGGTAATTTTACCTTTATCAGGAGCTGGCACCTATACCATTACGGTTACCGATGCGGATACGGGTTGTACGGATACCGCATCATTTGAAATTCAAGAAGCTTCAGTACTAGATCTATCGTCAAGCATTGTTACCCCTATGAGCTGTGAAAACAACAATATTGGTAGGGTAGAGGCCATTACCAGTGGTGGTTGGGGTGGATATAGATATTCATTGGAATATCCTTCCGGGTATAATACGGGTGTGGTATCTAGCAATATTTTCGGAAACCTTACAGAGACAACGAATGCTCTTGATGCTTCCGATGTTTATACATTGACCGCTATAGATAGTGAAGGGTGTAGTACCACTTTTACCTTTGACCTTGAAGCAAGAACTGCACCGAGTATAAGCATTGCAAGTGCAGATTTATGCTATTCACCAACTAATGATCCGTCTGTAACGGTAACCAGTTCTGGAGGAGGAACGGGTCATATGTATCGTATAAACAACGGAACGTTTACCGCATCACCAACTTTCAACAATTTGTTTCCGGGCACATATACTATTGAAGTTCAGGACGATAATAACTGCCGTAGTTCGGTCAATATAACCATACCACCGCAAGTAAATGTTCAACTATCTGTAATAGATGAAATACCATGTGCAGGAAACGGTACAATGGGCATAGATATCAGTGGTGGAAATATAACCGATTTGGCCAATACATCATATACCATATATAAAGATGGGTCTCCGGTAGCTTCTGCAACAGGCTTGCAAGTACCATCCGGTAATTTTAATTTTTCTGTTGGTTCACTTGAACATGGCACGTATACCGTATCTGTGGAAGATAACAATGGTTGTACGGATATAAGCGAACCTATAGTATTTGAGGCTCCATCAACTATTGCCGCTACTCACAGGGCTGTAGGTCCTAGTTGTGGCGATGCCAATAGCGGCTTTATAGATATTACTCCGGATCCTACAGTGGGAATTCCACCCTATGAAATTAAATTTGGACCCGCCGGAAGCCTTAGTTATTCAGTTTCTGATGATGGGGGGTATGCATATTCCTCTCAAACAACATACTCTGGATTACCGGTAGGTAGTTATGAATATGTGGTAAAAGATGGTAGAGGTTGCTTGCTGCCAGGTATCGTAACGGTAAATGTGGTTGCAGATGCTACTGCAGCGCCAAATGCAACGGTTACCCCAATAGACGCTACTTGTGTTGGTAATGAGGTGTCCGGTGGTATAGAGGTAACAAATGTTAGCGGTGGTGTTCCTGAATTTGTATATATTGTTGAAGATCTTTTTGGTAATGAGATTACCAGGGTAGAAACAGACGGTTCTACGGTTTATCCTTTAAATATTACGCATGCGAATATTGTACAAGGTGACTATCAATTAATAACCTTAGATTCTAGAGGTTGTAGGGATGTGGATACGGTCAGTATTGGTAATGCAACCGTTCAAATACAACCGGATAATACATTGTTACCTCCTAATTGTACGCCGGGCGGTTTCCCTTATTGTGTGGATATCGTAGGTGGTACAGGACCTTTTGATATTCGTATTTTAGATGGTAGCAACCCGCCATATACTTCATTGGGCGGTACACCTCCTAGTGAAGTAAGAAGGTATTGTTTCTCAAATATCCAATTTGGTGAGGTGTTTACGGTTGAGGTCGTGGATACGTTTTCCGGTTGTACTTATCAAGAAATTATAGAGGTTCCGCAAGGACCGTCAAGTGTAGATGTCAACCTTGCAATAGATAATGCAACCTGTATACCGGGTAATGAAGTAGGACTTACATATGATGTAACAGGTTCTACTGGTTTATTGGACATTGAAATTAGAAATACGGAAACTGGTGCTCTATTTGTTGCAGAAACCAGATCAGAAACCAATTTCACCTATCAAGTTCCTGAAGGAGCGTACAGTATTTTGGTATTTGATAATGGTACACAATGTTCAGATGGTACTCAAGTAGAGGCGTTATTAAATGCCCCTAGGGTAGATATTTTAGAGAATATAAATTCTAACTGTAATGCGGAAGGTCAACTTACGGTTAGGGGTAGTGGTGGCGCTCCATTTGCTACCGGTAGCCCTTATGAATATGCCTATGTTCCGGCAGGGACCCCGGTAGATGAAGACGGAACGTTGACTCCGGGAGATCCTTCAGATGATTTTACGGATGCCTCTACGGTTACATTACCTGGTGCTCCTGGTGCGGGGATAGAGTATGACATTTGGGTGAGGGATTCCAGAAACTGTTCCTATAGAATTTCGGCCGCAATAATTACCGAGGACCCGCCATTACCGGCTCCTAGTTTCTTGGTTAGTAACCAATGTGATGTTACCGCGGCAAGTTTTACAATAGATTTATCCCTTCCTGCTTATATTGATACGCCTACCTTTACTTTGGGCGGTGTTAGTCAATTGGGTACTAGGGCCAATGATACCGACCCATGGACAACAACCTATACGGTAAATAGTGTAGGGGTGTACCATGTGGATGTTATGGATGCAAATGGTTGTGTAGGTGCTGCCGATCCAGAAGTATATCAAGTCTTATCTGCTTCTGGTGAATTCACCAGACCGCCAAATTGTACGGATTCTGATGGCGAAATTACGGTAGTTGCAAATGGTGGTAGTGGTAATTTTAGTTTTGAATTACAGGATAGTCTAGGGAATTATATAGCGGATAACGATACTGGAATATTTACGGGTGTACCAGCTGGTGAATACCAAGTTGTTTTGGTAGATGATCTTGTTAACGATGGTACTATATATTGTCCGTTTACGGTATATGATATTATTAGCACCATACCAACAGCTCCTTCTATCATATCTGACGGCGCAAGTAATATAAGTTGTAATGGTTCTAATGATGGAAGCATCAATATTCTTTTGGCCAGTGGGTCAGATGTAGATGGTATAGCGGCCTATAACCTTTATGCGGGCACACTGCCTTTACCAAGTTCACCATCTCCAATAACGTCTAATCTTTCCGGTTCATTTACAGGTTTAAGTGCTGGGGATTATGTAGCTGAGGTTGTCACAGATCTAGGATGTACCGATCTTGTGGAGGTAACCATAATTGAACCAGCGGCGTTTACCATAGAGGCTTCAGCTCCGGATTTTACTTGCGAACCAGGGGCCAACCGTTATAGTTCTACCATTATTTCAATAAATGTTTTAGATCCGGGAACTGTTGGATCTGGGTATCAGTTTAGTATCACTGGTTTTTCTAACTATCAATCTAGTGATACATTTGAAATTATAGATGATGGGTCAGAGCAAGATATTACTGTTTACGCCATAGATGGTAATGGATGCCAAACTACTTTTGATGTCCCAACAATTTACCCCCCAACAGATGTGGTTCCATCAATTGCTAATATTGAACCGCTAAATTGTAGGGATAATGAAGTGGTACGTATTCAAGTTACAGGAACAACTGACTTTACCGTAAATACCATTTCGGTTTCTCCAGTTGCGGCGGTTACAAATACTGCTGGTAATAATTATGTTGATGTTTCATTGCCAGCTGCTGGGGACTATCTTTTTGAGATTGTTGATAATACGGTTGGCTGTACCTATCCAATGCCGTTGCATACTGTAATAGAGCCAGTAGAACCCGTAGTGGTTATCAGTGAGGCAAAACCTGTAAGTTGTGCAATTCCTGGAAATGATGGGGCGTTGTATATTACTGTTGATGAGTATTCTGGCATATTTGATTATACGGTTTATGAGGCGGATGATGTATCCAGAACAACGCCATTGGCCACCGGAACTTTTGATACGGCGAATTATCCAGATGGAAATAACGAGGAAGCTAGAATTGAGAATTTACCTGGTGGCAATTTAATTGTAGATATTGTTTCTGCAGGTATGCCGTTCTGTTCGGCTACCAGTAACGTTGCAAATATCAGGACGCCAAACGGTCCTTTAACTGTCAATGCGGTTGCCATTGGTAACGTTAGCTGTACAAATGATACGGGTGAAATTGAAGCTACCGGTACCGGTGGATGGGACAATGTACCTTACGAATTTCGTTTGTTAATGAGTACAGATGGGGGAGTAACCTACGCTACAGAGGTTGTTCCGTTTTCTGGCGACTATAATTTTACAGGATTGTCCTTCGGTTTTTACCAAGTGGAAATTAGGGATTCTGAACTGTGTACGGACACCTTTGAAATAGAACTTGATGAAGTTCCCCAAATCGTAGCGGGGATAAGAGAACCTCAGGGGCTAGACTGCCCTAATGGAAATAATGCGGTATTGGAGGCATATGATATTACTTCTGGCGATAGTTTAACCGCTAATGCTGGTGCTAGTGGAGGTTATCCCGGAGCCGGATATAATTACACCCTGCTATACCTGAATAGTAATGATAATACGGATATCGCTTCTTTAAGTGGATTACAGAACACACCAACATTTATTGGTGACAGTGGGGGTTATATTAGTGCCGGGTGGTATGCCATAGAGGTATCTTCCAGCTTTGGCTGTTCTTTTGTAACCGATGCATATTATGTAGATCCTCCGCCACCAATTCAACCCTTGTTGGTGCAGACCAGAGTACCCGGTTGTGGTGGCGACGGAGAAATGAGATTGACCGTAGAAAATCCGGATCCCTCTTTTACCTACGAATATTTAAGGGTTGAGAACAATGTGGTGATAGGGGACTATGAACCCATGAACGGTACCTCTGTTCTAATATCTGGTGTAGAAGGAATAACCTACCAATTTGATGTTAGAAAGGTAAATTCCGCAGGGGCTTGTCCTTCAATTCGTAGTAACGGTATTACCATGACTAATGCAACGGGTATTACCTTGTTGCCTAACTTACCGGATGATATTTCATGTGCATCTGAATTAGATGGACGTATAGAATCCTTTGTCAATGGTGGTGTTGGCGAAGACCTGTTTTACCTTTATGAAGGTGACCCTGTTGATGCCTTTAATCCGGCCGCGACCGCGACTATGGTAAGAGGGCCACAGGATAACGGAACTTTTGAAGGATTACCTGAAGGTACAGAATATTATATTGCCGTAACCAGTGGATCTACATGTATGGATATTGCAGGACCATTTGAGATTATAAGGCCAGAACCTATTGTTTTTGATGCCGTTGCTACCAACGTTTCTTGTAACGGTGAGGCAGATGGTTCAATAGCTATAACTGTTAGTGAAGGTGGTGTTGGTTTAATTCAATTTGCCATTGCACCCAATTTCAATGAATTTTTTAGTGATGCCGATAATCCTGGCACTTATACTTTTGATGAACTAGAAGCGGGATCATATGAGATTTTGATTCAGGATGAAAATGGTTGTTTTGAAAAAGATGTGATCGTTATTGAAGAGCCCGATGAAATACAAATAATTGATATTGAGACAACGGCAGAACTTTGTATAGGCGCTAATAATGGTTCCGTTTCTTTTGATATTCTTGGTGGCACTCCTATATTGGACGTCTTGGTTAGCGCAACCCCATTCTTTGAATATAAAATAGAAATGATCGATCCGGTAGATGAAACGGGTACGGCAACATTTGCTCCTTACTTAGGGGAAAACATTGAGAATTTACAGGGTGGTGCTACTTATGCAATATATGTTCAAGGAGCTAATTTATGTAATGCGCTAGAAGTGTTTACGGTAGATATAGGGGTAAACCTTTCTGCTTCGCCACAAGTGCAATATGGGTGTGATGGTATATTCCCTACCAATACAACTACTATTCAATGGGATGAGGGTGTTCCGGCATCACAGTTGATGTTTGCTTTGGATCCAGTAGATCCTACCGATCCTGTAAGTGCCAATGCAACAGAGGAGTATGTCTGGGGAGATTTACCTCCTGGCGATCATACGGTATATATTTATCATGAAAATGGATGTACCAACAGTGTTGAATTTACTATAGATAGTTATGAACCGTTAAGTCTTTCAGTAGATAAAACGGGCCCTAATGAAATCGTTGCAACGGCCACGGGTGGTTTTGGCAGCTATGAATATTTCTTTAATGGCAGGTCTTATGGTACGGAAACCACATATACTACCAATGAAAGTGGTATGGTAAATGTAAGGGTGGTTGATCAAATGGGTTGTGAGCTGCAATTAGATGTGCCTTTTGAGTTTACGGGTATGTTAGAGTTTCCAAATTTCTTTTCTCCGGATGGGGATAATTTAAATGACATTTGGTCCCCGAACAATAGAGATTTGTTTGATGGGGTAGTCGTTAAGATTTATGATCGTTATGGAAGGGTCGTAGCCGTTCTCGATGAGGTAAGTGGTTGGGACGGTACCTACGAGGGTAAGGAAGTACCTACGGGTGATTACTGGTATGTTGTCAATGCCAATACCGCAGAGATAAGATACGTAGGCCATTTTACATTGTATAGATAAAGAAATAGATTTAATAGTAAAAACGGAGTCAATTTATTTGGCTCCGTTTTTTTTGTTCCGGTTCATATGTGGACTTTTGCTTGAATCAAAATTCATTTATGGTATTTTAATTTTAGAATATAACCCATCCTTTTTTGGTACATTTGATAGACCTAATCAGCTATCGTCAATGAAGTATATTTTATATACCATTATGCTTGTTCTCTTTCAAAATTGTGCTTCCCAAGAGAAACCTATTTTGATTGATGATACAATGGAGACCCATGTAAAGGAGCAGCTTGACTATTATCTGTACTATCCGGAAAATTATGAAACTGAACCAGAGAAAGACTTCCCCATTTTGCTCTTTTTGCACGGTGGTGGCGAATCCGGCAACAGCTTGGTTACCGTAAAAAGAAACGGCCCGCCCAAGTTAATAGTACAAGGTAAAAAATTCCCGTTTTTAATTCTGGCCCCCCAAAACCCTAATGCAAAAAAATGGTGGAATACAAGGGCGGTAAAACAATTGTTGGATTCCATAGTAACCACTAATAGGGTAGATAAGAATAGAATTTATTTAACAGGTTTAAGTAGGGGAGGTGGCGCCGCTTGGGAACTTGCCGTACAATATCCAGAAACTTTTGCGGCAATGGCCGTAGTATGTGGTATGACTCCTGTACCTTACGCATCTTGGATCAACAAAAAAATGCCTATTTGGGTATTTCATGGAGAGAAAGATAAGTCTATACCCATTGAAGAATCTGAAACCATGGTGGCCAGACTTCAAGAAATGGGGTATGATGTTCTGTTTACCAAATATCCCAACGTAGGGCATAGCGCGTGGATCAAAGCCTATGAAACCGAGGAACTTTATGATTGGTTTATGGACCAGGAATTAAAATAGGTAGAGGTAAAGGACATGGCTAGCAGACGGAATTTTAAATACATTTTTATTTTAATTCTGCTCCTATTGTTGGTCTATGGAATTTGGTCTGTTAAGAACTCAATGAAAATTTCAGAATATCTTGAGCCTGTAGCAGTTGCTACGCATTATAATGGTGATAATTTTGTAGATGCCCAAACATGCGTTGAATGCCATGCTGATATTTACAAAAGCCATATAGAAACAGCTCATTATAATACTTCGGCAATTGCCGATGAAGAACATGTTAAAGGTGTTTTTAAAGAGGGCTTAAATGCGCTTAATCTTAAGGGAGTTCGTTTAAAGATGATTAAAGATGGTCATCAATTTTTTCAATTATCCAAACCAAAATTCGGGGATACCACTGTAGTGAAATCAGAATTGGATATAGTAATTGGTTCCGGGGTAAAGGGGCAGAGTTACCTTAGCTGGGAAAACAATCAACTTAATCAAATACAAGTATCATACTTTGAACCTACTAATGCGTGGGTAAACAGTCCCAACTTTCCAGATTATGCTTTTCGTAGACCGGTTGACGATAATTGTTTAAAGTGTCATGTAACTTTTGCCCAGAATGAAAATGAGTCTGGAAATGGCAATGTATATAATAGGAACAAGCTGTTGCTTGGCATAGATTGTCAAAGATGTCATGGTCCATTAGAAAAACATGTTGTTCATCACAGGGCAAATCCAAACGAAGTGGAGGGAGTTTACGTTGATAGTTATAGTGATTACACTAGGCAACAGCGCTTAGATGCTTGCGCGGTTTGTCATTCTGGTTTACAGGCACAACAGGTGAAGGGAAACCCTTTTTCTTTTATTGCTGGAGATACATTGTCAAAATATTCCAAGAATTATCAAAACTACAATAGGAATCTTAAACTAGATGTTCATGGTAACCAAATGGGTCTTTTAAGTGAAAGTGAGTGCTTTGTAAATTCTAAAATGGACTGTATTACTTGTCATAACCCACATGAAAATGAACGTGGTAAACACCATAGTTTTAATGCAAAATGTTTATCATGTCATGCTACTCAAGATATAAATGCCCAAGTTGAAATAAATAATCATACCGATTCTCAAAATTGTATTTCTTGTCATATGCCTTTATTTCCATCAAACGTTATGAAATTAAGTGTTGCTGGTCAAGAAGATGAAATACCGGTCTATATACGTACCCATTTAATTGGGGTCTATGACTAAATTTCCTTAAACGAAAAGAGAGGTTGAACATATAATTTCAACCTCTCTTGAACGAACAAATGATAAAACTTAAATTTTAGTAATTGGGATCCTGTGTCAAAGTTGGTTGACCATCCACGGCAGATCTATCAATAGCTTGGCTAGGAATGGGGAAATACTCATTAGTTCCTTTCGTAAAGGACTTTCCTACCAAATAGGTTCTATGTTGAGATTCACTGGCTATGTAACTGTTTAGCGTTTCAGCAGCAACGCCCCAACGTACTAAATCCCAATAACGGTGACCTTCCATTGCAAATTCTAGCCTTGTTTCAAAACGAACGGCTTCTCTTGCGGCTGCCTTATCCGTCCAAGGTGTGTCGTAAGTAGCAATGTCATAATTAGCAGCAGCTTCACCTTCAACAATACTAAAATCATTTCTATCGGTACCTTGGGTGGCAAGGGGTACAAAGCCATCTGGGTTAGCGGCTCTAGACCTTATTTCGTTAACAAGCTCACGTGCCTTTTCTAAACTACCTACTTCTACCTCGGCCTCTGCCAACCATAATAAAATCATTCCATAGCGCATATATCTGTAGTTGTTGGCAGATAAATTTCCCCATCCACCTACACCAAAACCTTCTGGTTCTGCAACATGCTTTTTAGAAAAGAAAGGACCTGCGTATGATAGATCCCTAACAAAATCTGTTTGATAAATTTTGAAGCCTTTATAAAGGATACCAGGCCTTCCCAAGGTATGATCAATTCTTGGGTCTAAGGTTGCTGTTTCTGCACTTGTACCATCTTCATTGATATCAATGCTAATATCTTCAGCATCGAAATTTTCAATTAAGGGCAAACCGTTTTCCGTTCTGTACGCATTGACCAAATTTTGTGATGCTTGATAAAACCCACAGCAGCCCCAAGGATCGGTATAAGGATGGGCAAGGCCCATACCTCTACTAGATGCTTGATCTGCAGCGCTACTCACTGCATATTGGATTTCAAAAATAGACTCTGGATTATTTCTGGTAGCTACTAAAAAGTTGTCTTCAAATTTAGTGGCCAAGCTAAATATGCCTGAGTTTACTATTTCATCTAACAACGTTTTGGCCTCACCAAGTTTTGCGGTATTAGGGGTTCCGTTTTCATCCCATCCTTGATACATTTTAGATTTGGCCAAAAAAGCTTTCGCGGCCCAACTCGTAGGTCTGCCAACCTGAGATTGCGTGTCTGGTAAACTTGCGGCTGCAGCTTCAAAATCTGCTTCTATGAATGGCCAAATTTCACGATCGTTAGGCACTTTTGTACTTTCTACATCATCTAAAATGTAATTTTCTTCACTGATGTACGGAGGCATTCTCCACATTTTACGAGCTTCCATATGAAATATACCTCTTAAAAATCGGGCTTCCGCGATAACTTGGGTTCTTTTTTCATCTGAAATACCCTCAATGCTATTGGCTGCATTGATTGCATTATTGGCTCTTGCAACCCCTTTGAACAATGATCGCCATCTGTTTGTAATATGACCATTAAAAGATTGATAATCATAAGCTTCTATAAACGATTGTTCTGGTTGATCACCCGCATCGGTACCTTTTAAGGCATCATCAGATGCAATGTTAAACGCCCAATTCTCTACGGTAACATTCCAATCGTTCGTACCATCTAGTCCGGCACCATCAATCATGGCATAGGCACCTAGTAATATACCGTCCAGTCCATCTTCAGTTTCAAGACTATTGGTGCTAAATTGACCTTCTGGAGTTCGTGTTAAAAATTCATCGCTACAGCCAACGGTAAAAATGGCCATACAGATAAATGCTATTAATATTATATTTTTTCTTTTCATCATTAAAATTTTATATGTTTCATTAAATGATAGCTTTTTAAGCAATTGGTTTTAATTAAGCGTTAATCTTAGTCCTAAAGTGTAGGTCCTAGATACTGGCATATAGCCACCATCAAAGCCTAAGGTAGCATCATCTCTGTTGCCCGCTTGAATTTCAGGGTTTAGTCCAGTATACTTTGTCCATGTGGCCAAGTTTTGACCTTGTACATATATTTGGCCTCTTGAAATTCCTACTTTTTCCATCAAATCTGAAGGAAATGTATAGGTCAGCTGCACATTCTTTAACCTAAAATAACTTCCGTCCTCAAGGAAATAGGAGGAAGGTCTACTACTAATTTGGTCGTTTGCATCCATAATTGGAACTGTTGCATTGGGGTTTGCGGCTACCCAATCACTAACTGGTGCAGACGGGTTTGAAGGTTGCCAAGCATCGTAAAGTGCCCTTTTTGAGCGGTTTCCTTGAAAAGTGTTAAAATCGGCAAAGTATCTAACATAATTATAAATGTCATTTCCTTCAGAACCATTACCAAAAATATTAAGAGCTAAATTTTTATAACTGAAGTCTAAATTGATACCATATGTGAAATCTGGATGCGGACTACCAATTATGGTACGATCATCATCATTTATTTCACCATCATTGTTGATATCCGTAACCTTTAATTTACCCGGGGCATTATAGCTACCGTATGTAGGCCAAGCTTCTGCCTCTGCCTGAGATTGAAAGATTCCTTCTGTTTTAAATCCGTAAAATGACGATATTGGTTCTCCTACTTGAGTAATAGTGAGAGAAGGTACCCTAGAAGCATCACCGAATAAAACCGTACCGTCATTTGTTTCACTTAACCTGTTAACCTCATTTTTATAGGCAGAGAGGTTGAAGCTTACACCGTAACCCCAGTCGCCTTTTTTATCGTCCCATGATAATTGTAGATCTACACCTTTGTTTGTCATTTCCCCAACATTAAAAAATGGAGCCTGTGCATCACCGGCGGTATAGGTAATTTGTCTTCTAAATAGCATGTCGGTTGTTATTCTGTCCCAAAGATCCAATCCTAGATTAAAACGTCTGTCAAACATAGATAAATCTATACCTATATTATTAGAAGTAGTTGTTTCCCATTTAGCATTGGGATTACCATAACTTTGAACATCAAAACCAAGTGTAGGTGCACCGGTAGCACCATCAATAGGATACCCAGCATTGAATATATTAGATCGGTACGTTGTATAAGAGTTGTAGTCCCCAATTTCTTGGTTACCTGTCTTACCCCAGCCGTATCTTATTTTTAATTCATCTACCTTTTCAAGGTTATCCATAAATGTTTCGTCAGATACTCTCCAGCCTAAACTAAATGCGGGGAAAATAGCACTTCTAGAAGCTGATTGAAATCTAGATGAAGCATCGTTTCTTAGAATAAACTGAGCTAAATATTTACCGTCGTAGTTGTAATTTAATTTTCCAAATTCAGAGAATAAGGTGTAATCTCTAAATGCAAACCCGTAATTACTAGCAGTGGTAGCATCTCCTAAATCCAAGTAGCGCTGAATATCAAGGGTTTCAAAAGCATACCCATTTCTACTGGCGCCAAATTCTTCTCCATAAGCCTCAATTCCTTCAACCCCTATATAAGCATCAAAATTGTGAACTTCATTCCAGGTTTTGGCGTAGGTCAAAACCGTATTCCATTGCCATTGGTATTCATAACCGTTGGTAGAAGTAGACCCACTTATAAAGTTACCTTCTACATATTCTGGATTTTGTCTTCTTAAATATCTACCTCTTTCTCCGGTTGCGTCTACACCAAAACTGGATTTAACTTGTAGATCTTCTGTAATATCATAAGAGGCAAAAACATTACCAAATACACGTAAGCGATATGTTCTATTGTCTTGCTCTCTAAATAAAGTTGCATACGGGTTAAAGTTGTTTCCCAAATTGGCACCTCTACTACCGGCAAAATTACCTGCTATATCATATATAGGTAACAAAGGGTGGTGCTTGTATGAACCCGATACGGCATTTTGTTCTTCATCGTTTCCAAAACCACCTTTTCTATTATCAAAGTTTACCGATAGATTTTCACCAATGGTCAATTTCTTGTTCAATGCCCTAAATTCTGTATTTGCACGAATAGATGTTCTGTTATAACCCACAAATTTTGTTATTGCATCTTGTTCAAAATACCCTAATGTAAAGGCATATCTTGCATTCTCAGTTGCACCGGATGCTGAAATTTGATGGTTTAAAATAGGTGCGGTTCTTGTGACCTCTTTCCACCAATTTGTATCTGCAGAACGTACAATGGCATTAATATTGCCTTCTTCTAAAGCGTACAGATCAGGATCAGTACCTGGGTCACCTTCCATAGCACCACTAGGAAAAACATAATCAGGAATTCCTATTTCTCCATTAGGCCCAAAAGAATATTGGCCATGACTTGGAGCTTTACCCGCATATAGGTCAGCTAAATAAAGGTATTCACCTAATTCCGATGCATTTAAAGCTTCTACTTCTCCTAGACCGGATTGTAAGCCGTAATAAGTGTCATAAGTAATGACCGGTTTACCCATTTTACCTTTTTTCGTCGTAATAATGATTACCCCATTTGCAGCTCGTGATCCATATATGGAAGCTGCGGATGCATCTTTAAGAACTTGTAAGGATTCAATGTCATTGGGGTTAAGGTTTGCTTGCGACCTTGATGGTACCCCATCAATAACATATAAGGGGTCATTATTACCAATAGTACCAAATCCTCTAATTCTTACGGTAGCCTCACCACCTGGTGTGGCATCGTTTACAATTCCAATACCGGCAGCCCTACCTTGAAGTTGCTGGGCAAAGGTGGTGGCAGGAACAGCATTTAGCTCTTCAACATCCACCGTAGATACAGAGCCCGTTACATCTCTTTTAGATTGTGAGCCATAACCGGTTACCACAACCTCATCTAAAGCAGCGGCATCTTCGGTTAGCGTTACAGAAATGGGGGAAGAGCTTGCTGCCACTTCTACCGTTTTAAAGCCTACATAACTCACAACTAATGTCGCCGATGAAGCAACGTTAATCGTGAAATTGCCATCAAAATCTGTTTGCGTACCGTTGGTTGTACCTTTTTCAATAATACTTGCGCCAGGTAGCGGAGTACCTAAATCATCTAGCACTGTACCGGTAACAGTGGTTTGAAGTTTAGATGATTCATAGCTCGATAATTCCTTTGGTTTTTCATTGGCCTTTATGCTTTGTAAGCACATAGATGCCAAAATCAATAAAACCCCTGTTTTTAAGACGGAAAGTCTTTCTTTGGATTTTACTGATTTAAAATCTAGTTTTTGATTCATGATTAAGTTGTTTAGTTAATTATTGATTTGTTGTATAATCTTAAATTACGTTAAGATATATGTAAAATTATAATAATTTTAGTTAATATTTTATCAAATACAGAATAGATACTTGATTTTTTTGCGAATTAACGTTCGTGGTTTTAAAGCTGTTGTTGGTCGTTGTGTGGGTGTTGTTGGTAGTTTGTTGGAAGTATTTAACTACATTATAAATGGCAGGTTTACGGATAATGGTAAAGTAATCCTCAAAAATTTTGTATTTAAAAAGACAATACCATTACTAAATTATATTTAGCGATGTAAGAGTTTTATACGAAAACAGTAACAAAACAAAAAAACTAATCAGGTATTTGATTTTTTTGAAAAACACGAACTGAGTCTCTGTTTTGAGTCACGATATAATAAGGATGGTTTTTTATATTGCTTTTCACCATGGCAATACTTTTAGAATCACCTGGTACTAGAAAGCCACTTTCTATTGTAGGTATGGTTTTGAAATTACCTTTTCCATCATTATTTAACAAAAGGCCATTAAAAGCATCGTTTCTTCCAATAAAGACTTCATTACCAAAATTGTTGCCAACCAATAAAATATCTTCAAATGCGTCATTGTCATAATCGGTGATAACCATATCATTGATTGGCGCATATTGAACCTCATTTGGTAAAACAGAATAGTTGAAAGATCCGTTGCCTAAATTTTTAAGAACAATACTTTTATCAAAATTACCCGTTAAGGTTGTGGCTCCTTTAATTTCATTATCATTAAATAGGTTTTCAATAGTAGCCTTGGAATAAGATTTATAGGAATTAAATTTTGCCCTGAATAATGGACTTTGGCCATTTAAATCTGCCCAAAAATGAACAGGAAATGATTTTTGAACGGGGTTTTCAAAACTTTCCTTAAAATAGGCAAAAACGACAGGATCTATAGTGCCATTATTGTCAAAATCCTTAGCTACTACCGTTGTCGGTTTTTCCAACGTAGGGCTATAAAAATTATTACTTCCCATGTTTCCTAGTAAAAAATCTAAATCTCCATCTTTATCTATATCGATTTTGGAAATACTTTCCCACCAACCTAATAGGTTATCAACTCCTGTTTTCTCAATTTTGTTTAGTGAATTACCATTATTTTTAAAAACTGTAATGGGCATTAGTTCGCCTACCACTATTAAATCTTCAAAACCATCCTGATCCACATCTGCCCATAATGCATCTGTCACCATGCCTAAGTCGTTCATTTCAGGAGCTAGGTCATTTGTTACATTTTTTAGGGTTCCCGATACATTTTTTAATAGAAAACTTTTTTCAGGGGTAGGGTACTGGCCATAGGGTGTTCTTCCCCCAATAAAAAGATCTACATAACCGTCTTTGTCAAAATCATTGGCCACGACAACCGATCCACTAGAATTAATTACTGGTGCCTTGTTTATGGCTTGACTAAAGTTGCCCTTGCCATCATTAAGCAATAATTGGTCATTGTAAGAACGGTCTCCTAATTTAAACTCGTTACTTCCTGATACTAGATACAAATCTAAATCGCCATCATTCTCCAAATCAAAAAATACTATACTCTCTTCTTCAAATTTTAAATTATCCTCATTGTTGTATAGTGATCTTTGACCAAAATTGCCGTTTGTATCCTGTATGAACAATTGTGGTGAATTCCCTGAAGAACTTCCTATGATAAAATCTTCATTGCCATCACCATTAATATCTCCCACGGCAACTTGTGGTCCATTTTGTGTAAGCTTGTGCGGTAGCGTTCTCTGAATATTAAAGTCTATCTTATCCGTTTCTTCATGTTTAAATTGAATGCCAACGGATTTTGAAACTTCCTTGAAAATTGTTTTAGGCGGATTTTGAACTAGGGGAAATTTGAGTTCATTCAACGAAACAAAAGATGCATTTACGTGTTTTAATTCAATTTTTTGATTGGCCTTTATATTGTTCAATTTTTGAAATTTTCCATCTGGCCATAACACTTCAATACTTTTGACCTTATCCTCTACGCCCAACCCAAAATGAACAAGATTTTCTACCGTTGACATATATCCCCTATAGGTATTGTGCTCATGGTACTGAAATGTACCGTCTGGTAATGTTAGAACCAATTTTGCGCCTACAGTTAGGGCATTGGTTGCATTTAGCTTTATACTTAAAAAGTTATGTTCTTTCTTGTTAAGCTTATCAGCGGTGTTTTTAAAAAGTAAAGCTTTGTCATTAATATTGTTTATGATATAATCCAGATCACCATCATTATCTAAATCAGCAAATGCGGCCCCATTGGAAAAGGAGGGGACACCTAGTCCCCAAGTAGTACTCACATCTTCAAACGTATTATCGCCATTATTTTTGAAAGCATAGTTGGGTATTTTAATTTTTGGAATAGAATCCAGTATTTGAGCCGGACTTAAATACCTACTTACGTTAAACTTAAAATCACCAAAGTCAAGATCGGTAATATCTCTAGGAAAACCATTGGTGATTAGAATATCCTTATTGCCGTCATTATCCATATCGGCAAATAGGGGAGACCAACTCCAATCTGTTTTGGAAACCCCGGCCAGCAACCCTATTTCACTAAAAGGAATGTTGCTACCATTGCCTTTTTGAAGCATATTTCTAGTGTGTTGATATTCATAGTCATACCTTTCATTAAGTATGTATTCTGTATACTTATGCCCAGATAATGTAGTTTTAAGTCTTTGATTGGTTTCCCCAAGCATATCCAGGGTCAGAATGTCCAAAAAGCCATCGTTATTAAAATCTGAAATATCATTGCCCATCGAGAATTTGCTTTGATGCTTGACATTCTCCTTAATTTTATTGGTAAACGTACCATCTTGATTATTGATATAAAGAACATCATTGGTCAAATAATCATTACTTACGTATATATCTGGCCACCCATCATAATTCAAATCTGAAATGGCTAAGCCTAAACCATAACCTTCTATGGTTATTCCTGCTTCTAAAGTAACATCGGTAAATGTACCGTCACCATTATTTTTATATAGTCTATCATTACTTAATGCAGAACCATCAGTTGTTTTTTTACGGTAATTGGCAGGTAGTATGTGAATATCCACATTGTTCAATACGTATAGATCCAAAAGGCCATCCTTATTATAATCAAAAAAAGTAGCACCCATACTGTTGCCCGACTCTTCAATACCATATTCCTCTGCTTTGTTTAAAAATACTGGAACCTGATTTTTATTTAACCCTTGATTAATAAAGAGTAAGTTTTTTTTATTCTCCTCTTCTGTAAGCATTGCGGAACATACATACATATCCAAAAAGCCGTCATTATTAATATCAGCCAAGGCAACTCCTGTATTCCAAGTATTTGTGGATTCTATGCCTGCTTCTTTTGAAACATCTTTGAATTTAAAATTTCCCTGATTTAGGTATAATTTGTTTGGAACTTGATTGCCGCTAAAAAAGATATCCGGTCTATCATCATTATTAAAATCTCCAATGGCAACACCACCACCATTAAAAATATATTCGCTGGTTAGGATGTTAAAACTATCGGTCTCAATTATTAGGTTGTTAAATTCAATTCCTGCTTCAGATGCTGGAACGTTTTCAAATAATGTTTTTTGTTCTTTGGAGCATGAACAGAATATTATTAATAGAAGTAAAATTGTATAGGTTGAAAGGATGCGCATTTGGTATGGATTGATTATTTTAATTGATACTCCTAATTTACACTGATTTTTATTATGTAATGCGGCATATTTTCTTGGAACATAAAATGCCAAACATTATTGATTTCTAATTGATTATTGTTTGAAATATAAGTATAAACGGTGGTATACTAATATTCTAGCGTTCTGGTAATATCCCCGCTTATGTTATAAAATTTTATTTGTTCAACATCATTGTCTATATAAATGCGAGAGGTATACTGAGAGTTAAAACTATTTCCCCAATACACTTCTTGGATTTTACTAATAGCATTATTATACTCAATAATTGCTTTTACTTCATTGCTTTTAAAATTAACATGTGTGCCTTTTCTATGATCTACGTATTCATGTATTTTTAATGAATCATTGTTTTGAGATGCTATGATTACCTCTTTGTCTTGAAGAACAAGTATGTTCACTAATGATTTTGCATCTCCTGGCACAAAAAAATGTGTATCGCTTATTGGTAAAGGTTTAAAATTAAAATTCCTATTATTTTTAAGTACTAAACCGTTAAAAGCATCTGCCATACCCTGTTGCACTTCCATTCCAAAATCATTACCAACAAGTATAACGTCCAAAAACCCATTAGTATCAATATCCTGAAGTAAAATTCCATAAACTGGCGCATATTGGCTCTCTATTGGTAGGGAATGAATATTGAATTTACCACCACCTAGATTTTCAATTATGGATGTTTCCATATAATTAAGATGTAAAATTTTTGCATCTTCCAGTTGATCATCATTAAACATTTCGTTCATTGTGGCAGAACCAAATTCGCCAAAAGAATTGTATTTTTTTCTTATTCCTACATATTGTTTAGTGACATCTTGCCATGGGTGATAGAGGTATTCTTTTTTGGTACCCAAGCTATCCCTAAGGTAAAAAGAGAGTAAAGGATCAATGGTTCCATTATTATCCAAATCTTTTGCATAAAGTCTTACAGGTTGCTCTTTGTCTCCTTTAAAATTTAAATTACGGCCAACATTGCCAATTACATAATCTACGTCGCCATCATTATCCAAATCTCCTGCAGCAATACTGTTCCACCATCCCTGTTTATTTTGTATTTCAGTATTGTCTTTAAATTCTATGAGTTTTCCATTTTTGTTTTCAAAGAATCTAATGGGCATCCATTCACCTACCAATATTAAATCTGGCCAAAAATCATTGTTGAAATCCGTCCATATAGCATCGCTTATCAATCCCGGAAATTCTAGGACCGCATTAATTTTTGCAGTAGCATCAACAAATTTGACTTCAGTGCCGTTAGATTGATTTTCTAAAATATATGACCTATCTGCAATAGGGTAGGAGAAAGGTAAAACCCTACTACCTATAAATAGGTCAAGATCGCCATCTTTATCAAAGTCGGCAGCTTTTACACAGTTGGTGTTTGAAAACATTTCAGGAATAGAATTGATGGCTTCCAAAAAGTTTCCGTTACCATCATTCAATAACAGCTTATCTTTATATAGTTCATGCCCTGCTGGATATTGGGCACTACCCCTTGCCAAATAAAGGTCTAGGTCCCCATCATTATCGGCATCAAATAACAGTGAACCGGAATCATCTTCTAGTTTTTTGTCACTTTTATAAGAGACGATGGATTTATTAAATGTGCCATTTTCGGTTTGGATAAACCAAGTTTCATCCTCACCTCTACTTGCGGCAATAAAGATATCATCTAAACTATCTCCGTTAACATCACCTACGGATATAGATGGACCGTATTGGGAAAATTTATGTGGCAGGGTTCTTTGGAAATTAAAATCAATAAAATCTTCGTCTTTATCTACATGTTTTATGCCCAGATTTTGAGAGGCTTTTTTAAAAATGGGTTTGTTTTTATGAAATAGTCGTTTATTGTTAGGACGATATGAATACGTATTCAGTTCATTGAGTTTAGGGTTTACTTCAAGCTGAGTATTGCCATTTGGCCATATAATTTTAAGACTGTCCACTTGTAGGGTCTTACCTAAACCAATATGAAGTGTTTTTTCTGGTTGGGATAAATACCCTCTACCTGATAAAATAGACTGTCGTTGTATTTTATCTTCATAGTAAGTTACCACTGTGCTACCAAAGGCATCTGGGTTTTTTTTGTCTCCAATTAATTTTACTCTTAGGTAGTTTTTTTCAGGTAACAATTCGTTTGCATTGTTTTTTAAAAGTAAGACGGGGTCATTAATATTATTGATGACCAAATCCAAGTCTCCATCATTGTCAAGGTCTCCATAGGCGGCTCCATTGGAGAACGTTCCAAAATTTAAACCCCAATCTTGGGTGGCATCATGGAATTCTTTACCCTCAATATTTTTAAAAATAAAATTTGGAATCTTTATCTCGGGAATGGCATTGATCAATGTTTGTTTGCTTACCAATCTACTTGCGGTAATTCTAAAATCACCAAAATCGCGATCAGTAACATCTTTTGGGAATCCATTGGTTATCAGCAAATCTTTCCAGCTATCATTGTTGAAATCTGCAAATAAAGGAGCCCAACTCCAATCTGTTTCCTGTATGCCCAAATACATACCTACCTCACCAAAAATAGGTAGGCCTGTTTCTGGATTTGTACCTAAGTTATGTTGTAAAGTGTTTCTGGTATACTGGTGTTCGTATAAAAATTTCTTGGTAAAAATTTCTTTTTGATAACTACTTGGACCCTGGAAAAGTTTTTTTCTTTTATTATAGTATGGCTGCATTTCTGTAGTAAATATGTCCATTTTTCCATCGTTATCCATATCGGTAATGTCACTACCCATGGAGGAGAGGCTAAAATGTTTAAAAATTTCTCCCGCCTTATTGATAAAAGTACCGTCTTGATTGTTAATATAAATAAGGTCATTGCTTAGAAAGTCGTTTGCCACATAAATATCTTGCCAACCATCATCATTAAAATCATGAATGATGGTACTATGGCTGTAACCATGGTAGCGAATGCCGGCCTTTTCTGAAATATCTATGAATCTTGGTTCAGATAAACTATCTACATATACATTCTCATATAATATATCCCTACTTTTTGAGGTGCCGTCATCTGTTAACGGACTAAATTGATTTGGATTAATGCCTTCTATACGGTTAACACCAATAAATACATCTAGGTCACCATCATTATCAAAATCAAAAAATTGTGCATGCGAAGAATAGGTAGAATCATCTAAACCATAATTGGAAGCTTCTTCTTTAAAAACAGGAATGTTATTGTTGCTATTTCCTTGATTTATATATAACAAGTTTTTTCTTTGAATACTATCTTTTCTAAATGTATTGCATACATATATATCTTGAAGACCATCTAAGTTAATGTCAAGAACCGTGACTCCAGATGACCATTGTAAGCTATCGGTCTTACCTATATTGGATTCTTTGCTAATATTTTTGAACTTTAAATTTCCTTCATTTAGGTATAGGGCATTATTAACCTGATTTCCAGCTAAGAAAATATCATCAAGACCATCGCCATTTACATCTGCAATGGCTACACCGGCACCGTTATATACAAACTCATTGTCAATGATGTTTATAGAATCATTCTCAAAAATTGGATTGGAAAAATGAAGCCCGGTTGTATTCTGGTCAACAACGGTAAAAAGTTTTTTCTGTTTATTATCATTGCATCCTATGTGTATACATATACTACATAATAGAAATAAGGGTAGCGGTAATCTGTTCATTTTCATTATTAATGTGCATTTACAAATATGCAAGAACCTAAAGAGATTTACAAAGAAAAGGCTACCGTGATCGGTAGCCTTTTTTTATTTAGTCAATAGTGCTATTTACAGATTAATAACCTGGATTTTGTTGTAGTATATCAGCACCGGTAATATCAATTTGAGCTTGTGGAATTGGGAAAAATTCATTTTTTCCAGCTACAAAACTAGCACCACCAAATTTGGTTACTAATAAGGTAGACTCATAGTCCAAATACTCATTCAATTCTTCTGCTGCAACACCCCATCTTACTAAATCAAAGAAACGGTGGCCTTCACCAGAAAGTTCAAGCTTTCTTTCAAAACGTACGGCATCCCTAGCAAAATCGGCATTAGGAAACGAAGTATATTCAGAGATTACATAATTAGCGGCATTCTCGTCAGAATCATATTCTTTTACCCAATGTTCTGAATTTGCAGCTCTTCTTCTAACCATATTCACATATTCAAGAGCTTTGTCCAATGACCCGCCCGGGGCTTCTATTTCTGCTTCTGCAGCCATAAGGAGAACATCGGCAAAACGGATAATTGTATAGTTCATAGTTGCATAACCACGTGTCCAAGAACTACCATCGGTAAAGCTATTTTCTTGGCTTCTATAATAGATGTATTTTTTAGGAGAGTATGGTCCGGCATAAGGTTGGCTACGAATCCAGGCTTTACCTGGGTGCTCTATCCAATCTAAATATGGAATACCCCTTCTACCAATAGCATGATCGATTCTAGGATCTAATGGACCATCATCTTCTACAAATGGCTCGTCTGCTTCCAAACCAAAATCATTTTTAACCGCATTTTCTGGGTTGTTATATGATTTATCTAATAAAGGTAGTCCGTCTGCACCTGTCCTGTATGAATTTGCCATTTCAAAACTTGGTTGAAAGAACCCACAGCAGTTACCAGGACCATCAGGACCAGTGTTATATGGATAGTTTAAGTCGTCAAAAGCATTTGCATTTTGTACGTTACCCGTATTGTTTGCAGATTCCACATCAAAAACAGCTTCTGAATGATTGTCATTTTCAGCGTTATAAATCTGGGCATAATCATCTAATAGTGCATATTTAAGTCCGTTGGATGTTACACCTTCTTCAATTACATCATCAAACAAATCCTTTGCTTCACCAAATTTTTGTTGGTACAGTTTGGCCTTGGCCAAAAGTGCTCCAGCAGCCCATTTGTTTACTCTACCGTCACCATTTACTGCAGGCAAGTTGTCATAGGCATATTGAAGGTCAGATTCAATAATAGCCCAAGCATCACCATTATTTGGTAAGGTAGCCAAATCTTCTGGAGCTACGGTTTCATCAAAAACAACAATATTGTTAAAATGCTTTTTAAGGTCAAAATAAAAGTGGCCCCTTAACATTCTAGCTTCCCCAGAAAGTCTTGTGGCATCTGCAGCGGTCAATTCAGTGGAATTGGCAATGGCCGATAACACCTTATTGGCACGGCTTACCCCTTCATACCTACCTCTCCAAAGATTGTTAAAATCATTATTAGGGTCTACGGGACTGGCTTCATAACGCTGAATTGGGTTCAATGAGCTATAATCACCCGCATCTGTTCCTTTGTTGGCTTCTCCACCAACAATTGATCCTGTTGCCCAATGGTTAGGGCCTTCGAACCTATTTCCAAAAACTCCGTTCAGGGCAGAATATGTACCGATCAATAAACCGTCAATACCTGCTTTGGTACTTACCTGTGAATCTGCAAGGGAGTCCGTTGGGGCTACCTGCAAAAATTCATCGCTACATGACATCGATGCAAGAAGCAACGCGCCAAGGAGTAACGATGTTTTTTTTAATTTAAATGTTTTCATAGTTTACTTTTTCTTAAAGTTACTAATTATTGTATTGTTAATTTTGTTTTTTAACTCTTAAATGCCTATCTCTAAGGTAATTGCGTAGCTTGGAGTTACAGGGAAGTTACCTACATCTATACCAAAGTTGGTATCTGGTCCGGCAACTTGTGGATCAAGTCCACTATAGTCCGTTATTGTCCAAACATTATTTGCGGATAGTCCTACAGAAAACTTGCTAAGACCCATGCTTTCAACTAAATCGGCATCGAAATTATAACCTATTCTCAGTTGAACCAATCTTAAATAGCTACCATCTTCTACATACCATGAATTGGATGCTCCACTTGTACTTAAATTAGAGGCACTTTCCCAAATTGGTGCACTTGCATTATTTCCTAGTTCCGGTGTCCATGAACCATAAGCGGCCACACCTTTTGCAGAACCTTCAAACGTACCAAAGAAATCAGTAAACCATTTGGATTGGTTGAAAATTTCATTACCTACGGAACCATACCAATATGTTTGGAACTCTATGTTCTTGTAACGTAAAATTAAATCTAAACCTCCTGTGAAATCAGGAACGGCACTACCAATAACTGTTCTATCATCAGGCGTAATAGCACCATCGCCATCTACATCTTCATACCTAAAACGACCTAGGGCCTTATCCGCTTGATCTGGCGAATTTGCAACTTCTTCAGCTGAGTTGAAGTATCCTATTACATTATAACCAAAGAACGTAGAAATGGATTCTCCTACAGAGTTACGTATTGGTGCAATACCTCTATAGGCAATGTTATCACCAAAAGCATCAATACCTGGAGCCAAAGCGGTAATTTCATTCTTAAGGAATGAATTGGTACTGGTCACCTCAAAAGTTAGGTCTTCAGTAATATTTCCTCTTCCTATGATTTGGAAATCTACCCCTTTATTGCTCATACCACCAATATTAACGGATGGTGAAGCTGCATAGTTACCTGCAACACCTGGTAACGGTACTTGGTAAAGTAAATCCCTGGTGTCTTTTTTCCACCAATCAAGGATAAATTCCAATTTATTATTGAACAAGGATAGGTCAAAACCAATATTTGTTGTTTCAGAGGTTTCCCATTGAGCATTTGGGTTACCAATTCTACTTGCTGCAAAACCTTCATCGGCACCACTGTTTTGCCCTTGTATAGGATAAAAAGTATTACCACGATCAGAAGCAAATAGTGAATATTGGTTGTTTGGAGAAACGTTGGAATCACTTCCCATTTCACCCCAACCACCTCTAATCTTCAAATCAGAAATGATATCTTGATTTTGCATAAAAGGTTCGTCGATTACCCTCCAAGCTGCAGAAACTGCCGGGAAAACACCATATCTTTTATTTTCACCAAAACGTGATGAACCATCACGACGAAGTACACCTGTTAAGTAATACTTTTCATTAAAGTTGTAATCTAATTTACCAAAAGTAGAGAAGTAGGTAGATCCTTTGTACTGGTTACTTTGAACTACAGGACTCTGTACAACACTTAAGCTCTGGAAATCTAAATCTGTAGAAAATGGATTAATACCAAAACCGGAAATATTTCTTCCTCTTCCCGTATTCAATGCCTCTATACCACCAAAAGCGGTTAGTTTATGTTGGCCAAACAGTTTTTCATAACTGAATGTATTCGTAAATGTCCATGAGAATCCATAACCACTACCTTCACCAAAGGAGTTACTTGCTTCTGGTTCAGAATCTCCTAAATATCTGTAGTTATAATCTACATAGTGGTAATTACTATAACTACCACCAAGACTAGTGCGCAAGGTTAAACCTTCCAAAGGTTTGATCAATGCATAAACATTTCCAAAACCACCAATGTTGTATGATTTGTCATCACCATTGTTAAGCTTCAATCTTCTGACAGGGTTTCTTGGATTGTTGAAACCAGCTGCTTTTGTACTTGCATAACTACCAAATTCATCTCTAACAGGAATAATTGTTGGCATTCTAAAAGCGGATAGAACTTCAGATTCATCATCTGCAACCTCTACTCCACCAGCTCCACCAGCAATACCAATGGCAGATCTGTATGTTACCTGAAAGTTTTCTCCAAAACTTAACCAAGGGGTTACGTCCCATTCAGAATTAAAACGGGCCGCGTAACGAGAAAATTCTTGTGCCAACACAATACCATCTTGGTTTTGCGCTGAAATACCCATATAAAAACGACCGTTTTCCGTTCCTCCGTCAAACCCTAAAGAAACCCTGCTCTGTGGTGCTATACGAGTAATCTCCTTGTACCAATTGGTTCCTTGTAAATTTGGTCTAATTAAAAATGTATTGTCAGGGTCAGCTTCATAAGCTGCTCTAACAGCGGCCAAATCCACATCTGCTTCGCTTACTCCGTTTTGACCATTTGCATGCAAATAGTCTGGAATAGTTGGTGTTGCATTGGTACCATATTGTGGATGTGTATATTGTACAGCGGTACCATTGGCGGCAGCGTTGTTCTCATAACCTATATGGGTATATCTTGCCATTTCCAGTGGGCTCAACATTTGCGGGGCACCTGCAACATTAGGATCAACAACACCACTATTGACATTCAAGGTCATTGTAGTTTTTCTTTTTGAACGTGACCCTTGTTTGGTGGTGTAGACAATAACTCCGTTTGCAGCTCTTGCTCCATAAATAGATGCGGCAGCCGCATCTTTTAATACAGTAGCGGTTTGTACATCATCTGGGTTTATAAAGTCTACATTTCGTGTAGGGACTCCATCAACTACATATAACGGAGCGTTGTTTCCAAATGAGTTAAAACCCCTAACCCTAATTTGACTTGTTGTACCGGGCTGACCGTTGGTTAAAACAGTTACACCGGCAACCCTACCTTGTAATTGTTGTTCTATGTTTCCGGAAGGTACTGCTGCCAGATCCTCGGCCGCTACAATAGAAACTGCGGCTGTTGTTTCTCTTTTCGTCTGTACCTGGTAACCTGTTACTACCACTTCATCCAAAGCTGCTGCATCTTCAGCTAAGGAGGTATTTATTACAGATTGTCCATTTACTGCTACTTCTTTTGCTTGAAACCCAATATAACTAAACACCAGTGTTGCACCTGGTTGAACATTTAAAGTAAAGTTTCCGTCAAAATCTGTTTGGGTACCGTTTGTTGTACCTTTTTCTACCACATTTGTTCCGGGGAGTGGTGTTCCCAATTCATCTGTTACCGTACCCGTAACTGTAGATTGTACTGTGTTTACCTCAATTTCTGTTGAAGCATTTGTTTTCTCATTAGCCTGTGCCATTTGTGCTCCAAGACAGATGAGTGCCGATAAAATTCCCGATTTAAAAAAGGATGACCTTTTTTGGAATTTTACCGACATGAAATCACGTTTTTGATTCATAATCGTTGTTGTTTGTTAGTTTAAATAAATTTTGGCAAGTTGATTTGTCTATGAAATGATTGAGCGATCAAATGTTAAAAAAATCAAAATCCGATATAATATTAGCAATTAAATGTGAATTAGGCATAAATCATTTATGAAAATTATCATATTATTAAAAAGTGTTAATTTAACAATTAAATAATAAAATAACTGTAAACCTCTATATCCATTGGAGTTGTTAAGCATCTAACAAATAATTGGGCAAAATAAATAATGTTAAAATTTTAACATATTAGGTAGTGATTGTATGGTAAAACTTAAAATTACAACGTTGTAGTTATGGTTTCTATAACGTTATAGTGGTACTTTTCTTACGGAAATTATTAACGCTTTTTAAGAAAATTTTTAGTTAAGAAAAGTTAAATGTAAAAAGTCCAATTATTTGAATAATTGCTCGCAATTGAGAATTTTCAATTTTTTGTCAAAGGTGGTGGTGCAAAAAAGATAGCTTAAACCGCCATCTTTTAGTTTTAGTTTTTTTCTGATTTCCGTTATAGAATCCGGGAAATTTCTAGTGGTAATATTGGCCTTGGTTAAGTTTAAATGCTTTATTGATTTTCTGGAATAATCCAAAGTATCCAATATTTTAAATGTTCTTCCGGGAAAAGGTATTAACGTATCTGACGTATATAAATGCGAATGAAGATGTAATTTAGAAAGCGAAAATTTTTCTCCAATATATTGAAAGGCACCTGACTTTAAAATGGCGGCATTGGGTTCGTAGAGATATGATTTAGGTAGAGAATAATTGGCAAGAGCCCTTTTTTCTTCCTCTAACATAAAATTAAACCGTTGAGGCGTAACGTTTTTGAAATTGATTGTTTTTATATGTGGTTTTCCTGAAAATTTATTTTCCAGAATCCAAAGTACTTCCTTAACATCGTTAGCCACAGCTACAATATGAACTTCCTTAACGTGGTTCATTTGTGTAAGGCCATTATTGATATCCAATAACGGACCGGTTTTAATCATAAGATTTGTGGCCTTGCTAAAAAGAAGGGTAAACTGATCTATAATATCTGGTTCGCAGTCTTTAAGGTAGAACACTTTCTTTTTGTCCTTATCTCTCCTAGAGGGGTCTATATATAGCCAATCATATGTATCTTTATTTGATTTTAAGAAGGCTAACCCATCTTCATTATAACACTGAACAGTAGAAGTGCCTAACTGTTTAAAGTTGTATGCTGCAATTTTTGAAAGCTCTTTATTTTTCTCTACATGGACTACCTGACGCATTTTTTTTGAAAAAGCATAGGAATCCACACCAAAACCACCTGTTAAATCAATTAGTGTGTTGCCATCCAATAACGAAGCTTTGTAATTGGCGGTAATTTCTGAAGACGTCTGTGAAAGGTTTAATTTATGGGGATAAAGAATTTTATCGGTATTGAACCAAGTGGGTAATTTTTGCTTTGCTTTTAACTTGGATTCTATTTGTGCTACCAACTCCTTGGGGGTTACTTCATTAAAAGGAGATTTTTTTAGCAGTAATTTATGTATGTCAGACCTTAAGTGTTCATTAATGAATTGTTGAACATCCTTATTTAAAATTGCTGAATTCACTAAGAATTATAAATTTTGTGTGAGTGACTTTACAATGTGATTGTCCGATAAAAACTCTTTTAAAATAACCTTAATGGCCGTGTATCCCGGTATAGCGACAATCATACCTACCACCCCGAATAATAATCCGGCTATAATGATTATTAAAAATATTTCCAATGGGTGCGATTTTACACTATTGGAAAAGATAAAGGGCTGAGAGAAAAAATTATCCACCAATTGCCCAATCACTAAACCAATTAGCACGTAACCGGTTTTAGGTAAAATTATTTCACTAAAGTCCTGGCCCAAATTGCTGGTCATGGTCAATGTAAGCATCATAACGCCACCAATTATAGGTCCTATATATGGTATGATATTGAACAACGCACATAGAAAAGCAATAACTACGGCATTTTCTATACCAACAATAAGCAATACTATAGTGTAGATTACAAATAGAATAAAAATCTGTAACAATAGGCCTACAAAATATCTGGATAGTAGCCCATTAATTTTTTCTATGGAATTGGTGGTACCTTGCTTTTTATTCTTTGGTACGAATATGAGTAATCCGTTTTCAAAAAGTTTTCTATCCTTTAAAAAGAAAAAAGAAATGAAAAGCACTGAAAATAATCCAATACTGGCCGAGCTTAATACGGTTAAAAACGAGTTTAAGAAATTGGGAATAAAACCAATGTCAAATCCTTCTAAAATATTTCTTTCAAATTTTACGTCATCAATAACATTTTCTACCATGTTAGATGAGAGTCCTAAATAATTGGTAATCTGATGATAAAGGGTGTTGATGCTTTTTTGTAGGCCATCGATATCTAATAATGATAGGTTTTTACTTTGTTCCGATAATAACGGAATAAACAAAGCAAATATACCCGCTAAGACTCCCACCATTAGTAGCATTGTAATGATTACGGAAATAATATTGGGCAGTTTAAGTCTTAGTCTAAAAAATCTTACCAATGGACTACCGATAAGGGCAATTACCGCTGCTATGGTTAAATAGGCCAATACCGATCTTATGGTGTATAGAAAATAGAGTAGGAGTACTATACCTACCAATACACCAATGGCCCTTAATATTCCTTTTGAAATCGTTTTTGCGGTCATGGGTTAGTTTTTAAAGGCGTAGGTAATAATATTTGCGCCCATTTTTAAGGCTTTTTCCCTAATTTCTGTGGGATCGTTATGAACAGTAGGATCCTCCCAGCCATCACCTAAATCACTTTCAGATGTGAACAACAGGACAACCCTATTATTATGAACAATGGAAAATGCTTGTGGACGTTCTCCGTCGTGTTCATGAATTTTAGGTAATCCTTGTGGAAATTTATAGGCCGCTGAAAATAAAGGATGGTCCGCTCCTAATTCCTCTAAGGGTTTATTGGGGAACAGTCTTGAGATTTCTCTGGTAATATAGGGTTTCATTCCGTAATTGTCATCTATATGTAAAAAGCCGCCGGATAATAAATAGGTGCGTAAATTTTCAATTTCATCTTCTGAAAAAATAACATTGCCATGGCCGGTCATGTGTAAAAATGGGTATTGAAAAATTGATGAACTACCCACTTCTACCGTTTCTGGTTTATTCTTAAGAGTAGTACCAATATTGGAATTGCAAAATTGTATTAGGTTGGGCAAGGCCGTAGGGTTGGCATACCAATCGCCACCCCCATTATATTTTAAAATGGCAATTTCTTGTCCTTGAAGTACAAGCGATGAAAACATGATTATTCCTATGGCCACTAAATTTTTCATGCTCAAATTTAGTGAATTAGGTAATGGAAAAACATGTGAACCAACAAGAACTAATAAATTTAGGTTATCCGTTATTGATAGAGGCTACGATAGTACATGCAACAATAGCGGCGGTTTCTGTCCGTAATCTGGTATTGCCCATAGAAACGGGCGAATAACCGGCCTTAAAAGCTTCCTTGATTTCATTTTGTGTAAAATCACCTTCAGGACCTATTAATATAATGGCATCCTGGTCTGCCACAAGTCTACGTTTTAATTCATGACGCTCGGTATTTTCGCAATGCGCAATAAATTTTAATCCGTTTGCAGGTAGTGCTATGAATTCTGAAAAAGTAAGTGGTTCATTTAATTTTGGTAGGTATGTTTGTAAGGATTGTTTCATGGCAGCTTCAACAACCCGCTGCATACGTTCTAATTTAACTGTTTTACGTTCAGAACGATTGCAGATTAAAGGGGTGATTTCGTCTACGCCAATTTCAGTGGCTTTTTCCAAGAACCATTCATAACGATCGTTCATTTTGGTAGGTGCCACTACTAAATGTAATTTATAAGATTTTGGGTAAGTTTTTTTGCTAGAGTTAATCTCAACTTCGCATCTCTTTGCATTGTCAGAAATAATTTTGGCCGTGAACAAAAATCCTTTTCCATTGGTTATGGATAGTTCATCTCCGTTTCGTTTTCTTAACACTTTGACAATGTGCTTACTCTCGCTACTATCAAATATAAAATTGGAGTCTTTTTCGTCCAGATTGGGGTTGTAGAATAATTGCATATTATTTTAGTTTCAAGAGATGACATACCTTGCCTTAGCGGTCACATTTTGTTGTGCAAATTGGTCACTCTTGTATTTGTAGTACCCTACAATTCCTATCATGGCTGCATTATCCGTACAGAATTGAAATTGAGGTATATAGGTTTTCCATCCGTATTTCACCTGTGCATCGGTCAGTGCTTTTCGTATACCTGAGTTTGCAGAAACACCTCCACCAATGGCAACTTCCTTTATGCCGGTTTGCTTTACGGCTTTTTTCAGCTTGCGCATCAATATTTCAATTATCGTGTATTGTATGGAGGCACAGATATCCTCTAAATTTTCCTGAACAAAATTAGGATTGTCCTTGGTGTTGCGTTGTATAAAATATAAAATATTGGTCTTTAACCCGCTAAAACTAAAATTTAATTCCTTGACCTTTGGTATAGGGAATTCAAACTTAAAGGGGTCGCCGTTGGCTGCATGCTTATCTATTAATGGTCCGCCAGGGTAGGGTAGGCCCAATATTTTTGCACTTTTGTCAAAAGCCTCGCCCACGGCATCATCTAAAGTCTGTCCTAAAATAGTCATATCAAAATAATCGTTTACCTGAACGATTTGCGTATGGCCTCCACTAATGGTCAAAGCTAAAAATGGAAATTTAGGGGCGGACATATTTTCGTCATCAATAAAATGGGCCAAAATATGGGCTTTCATATGGTTGACCTCTATTAAAGGAATGTCCAGACCTAGCGACAAGGATTTGGCAAAAGAAGTGCCAACAAGTAATGAACCCATAAGACCAGGTCCGCGTGTAAATGCTATGGCGGATAATTGTTTTTTATCGATATTTGCTTTGGCTATTGCTTGGTCCACAACAGGAACAATATTTTGTTGATGCGCTCTAGATGCTAATTCTGGTACAACCCCTCCATATTCCTCATGAATAGCTTGGGTTGCCACTACGTTACTTAGCACTTTATCGTTCATTAAAACTGCCGCAGATGTATCGTCACAAGAAGACTCTATTGCAAGAATGAAAATTGGTTTGTGTTCCAGCATGTTTGGAATAAAATTTGAATAACAAAGGTAAAACATATACCCCTATCAAAAAATTCAGGAAAATATTAATAAGAATAGTATTGGTGATTTTACTGATATGTGTTTTTAGTACCTTAATTTTTTCTTTGCCGGTTGTACAGACACTTTTGGCTCAATATGCCACTGCCCGGATCAACAACCAATATGGCACCAATATTAACATTGACCGTTTAAAATTGTCCTTGATTTCTTGGGATACCGCCATGGAAGGGGTGTTTATTGAAGATTATCAAAAAGACACATTGTTTTATGTAAACAGATTAAGTACTTCTATATTGAGTTTGGGTAATTTGGCTCAAGGTAATTTGGAATTTGGAGATATTGAGGTAGATGAACTAAATTTTAAACTGAAAACCTATTATGGTGAACAGGGCACCAATTTAGAGGTTTTTGTAGATAAATTGGATAATGGCAAACCTAGGGCCCCGGGAACACCTCCATTTAAATTGTCATCCTCTTATGTAGAAATTCAAACCAGTAAATTTAAATATCAAGATGAAAATCTTGAGAAAGAAACAATACTAAATTTTGATAGTCTGAATATCAATGCGGGCAATTTTCAAATTCTGGGTCCAGAGGTATCTGCCGATATACAGGATATGTCCCTTTATAGTAATAGGGGGTTAAAATTAAATAAACTGGCCACCAATTTTAAATATACCAAACAGCAAATGCGGTTTGATTCCTTGAAGATAAATACACCACTTTCCAAATTGGACGGGAACCTGGTGTTTAATTATAATAGGGAGGACTTTCGTGATTTTTTGAATAAGGTTAATGTGGTTGCAGATTTTAAAGAGTCTAAAGTAGCATTTGACGAAGTAAATTTACTTTACAATGAATTTGGAAAAGGTAAAGAAGTAACCTTTAGTGCAGATATCAACGGGGTTTTAAATGATTTAAATACGGATAATCTTTTTTTATTTTCTGATAATACAGGTATCCGGGGCAATTTTAATTTTAAGAATTTGTTCAGTAAACAAAAGCCTTTTAGTTTGGATGCGGATATGAAAAACGTAACCAGTAGCTATTATCAGTTAAATGCCTTACTACCTAATTTAATTGGTAATTCCTTACCGTCTACTTTTAGTAAGCTAGGCCAGTTTACCATAAGGGGAAATGCGTTTATTACCAATTCATCCATAGATGCCAAGGTAAATATGAATACTGCAATTGGCAGTAGTTATGCAGATATTGTATTGAGCAATTTTAACAATATAGATAATGCAACGTATAAAGGGTTTATTTCATTAATAGATTTTGATCTAGGAGATTTTGCGGAGAATAAAAGCTTGGGCAAAACCAGTTTGGATTTTAATGTTGAGGGTAAAGGTTTTGTAAAGGAAAAACTGAATACGGAGGTAATAGGCCAGATATATTCCATTGTTTTTAATAATTACGATTATCAAGATTTGCGGGTGTCCGGTATCGTTAAGGACCAATTGTTCGATGGTTCCCTGGTGAGCAATGACGAAAATTTAAAATTTAGTTTTAAAGGTTTGGCCAATGTCGCGGAAACCCGCAACAATTTTAATTTTATTGCATCTGTAGATTATGCCGATCTAAAAAAACTGAACTTCATTAATGATAGTATAAGTATTTTTAAAGGTAATGTTAGTATGGATATCACCGGTACCTCTTTGGATAATATCGTGGGAGATATTCAATTTACCAAGACCAACTACCAAAATGTAAACGATACGTATTATTTTGATGATTTTGCAATTACCTCAAGTTTTGATGTGGAAAATTCCAGAACCATAAACATAAATTCCCCAGATATAATTACGGGGTATATGAAAGGTAAATTTAAGGTAAGGGAGCTGGGAAAACTGGTTCAAAATTCCCTTGGTAGTATTTATACAAACTATAGGCCATTTCAAATTTCAGATGGACAAAATCTTTCTTTCAACTTTAAGATCTATAATAAGATCGTTGATGTTTTTTTTCCGGAGGTAAGGTTTGACCCCAATACGTTTATAAAAGGTAATATCATTGCAGATGAGGGTGATTTTAAATTAAATTTTGAGTCCCCTAGTATAGAAGCATTTGGTACGGCCGCCGATCAGATAGAAGTAAGAATAGACAATAAGAACCCCTTATTCAATACTTTCGTTTCTGTGGGAGAATTGGATACTCCGTATTATAATTTCAAGGATTTTAACCTGATCAACACTACCTTAAAAGATACCTTGTTCTTTAGATCGGAATTTAAGGGCGGTAGTGATTTTGATGATTCTTACAACCTTAACTTTTATCACACATTTAACAAGCAGAACAAATCCGTTATAGGATTAAAGACTTCAGATGTAAACTTTAAGGGGAATAAGTGGGTGCTCAATAAGGATGGTGATACTAAGAACAAAGTTATTTTAAACAGGGCTTTGGATAGTATTACCATACAGGAAATTGTAATGAACAATGAGGAAAAGGAGCAGATTAGGTTAAAGGGGCAACTTGCGGATTCTACCTATAAAGACCTTCAGCTACAGTTTAAAATTGTTTCCTTGGACAAGATTACACCGGTTATAGATAGTCTTAAATTACAGGGAGAGGTTAACGGAACTTTAAATGTGTTACAAAAAGACGGTATTTATTTACCATCTTCAAATCTTAACATAGGTAATTTTGGTATTAATGATATTGCACTTGGAGATTTGGTCATCAATATTATTGGGAATAAGGATTTGACTGAATTTCAGGTCAATTCCCAACTTGCGGAAAACAATCTGGAAAAATTTAGTGTAGTAGGTAAAATTGAAAATAAAGAGGCAATTCCAAAAGCAAATTTGATAGCCAACTTTAATAACTTTGACCTAAAACCGTTCAGTCCGTTGGGCGAGGGGGTCATTGATAACATTAGGGGAGATATTGATGGTAGGGTTAGAATAACCGGTGGTGTTGACAATCCTAATTTTGATGGGTTGCTTACCTTGGATAATGCCGGTATTGCGGTACCCTATCTTAATGTGGATTATGGTTTTGCACCTAGGTCTCGCGTGGTTTTAAAAGACCAAACTTTTCAATTTGAGGAAATAGCATTACAGGACGTAGATAAAGACACCAAAGCAAATTTAAACGGGACCATAACCCATAGTTATTTTGATAATTGGGTCTTGGATTTGGATGTAGATACCAATAATGAGCGTTTTCTAATTTTAAATACCGAGTTTAAGGAGGGAGACCTTTACTATGGTACAGGGTACCTTAATGGTAATGGGCGAATCTTTGGTCCTACAACTGCTTTAAATATAACCGTTGACGGTGAAACTGCAAGGGGAACATCTCTAAAAATACCTTTGAGTGATGTAGCCAGTGTAGGGGATTATTCCTTTATCAATTTTATTGAAAAAAATGATAAACGCACTATTGAGCGTGAAAGGCAGTTAAAGGATTATCAAGGATTAGAGCTTGAATTTAACCTTGATGTTACACCTGAAGCTGAGGTGGAAATTGTTACCGATACTAAAACGGGTAGCTCCTTAAAAGGAACCGGAGAGGGTATTATTCTTATCCAGATCAATACCAATGGTAAATTTGAGATGTATGGAGATTTCGTTGTAGTGACCGGTGAATTCAATTATAAATTTGGAGGTATTATAGATAAGAAGTTTAAGGTGGAGCCTGGGGGAACTATAAACTGGGACCAAAAACCTTTAGAGGCTTTGTTGGACATGCAGGCTATTTATTCCCTTAATGCCAACCCTGCGCCCCTATTGGATGATGCTGGATTTACCAGAAGAATACCTACGGATGTAATCATAAGGCTAACCGGTGAACTTCAAAGCCCTGATATAGATTTTGGAATTGATTTTCCTGGTACTAATTCAATCGTACAGTCAGAGTTGGAATATCGCCTTCAAGACCCAACGGTAGAGGAAAAAAATGCTATATTTTTATTGGCACAGGGTACTTTTGTAAATTCTCAAAGTGGTATAAACCAACAGGCCATTACGGGTAATCTGGTTCAAAGTGCTTCGGGGATTTTAAATTCTATTTTGAGTGGGGGCAATGATAAGTTCAATTTAGGGCTAAGTTACGAGCAAGGAATACTGGATAGGTCTGCGGATATTGAAACCGATGATAGGATAGGGGTTACCGTGTCTACACAAATTTCAGATAGAATATTGTTTAATGGCAAGGTGGGGGTTCCGGTAGGGGCGTCTAGCGAAACTTTGGTTGCAGGCGATTTTGAAATTCAGGTTTTACTTAATGAAGAGGGTACGTTAAGTGCAAAATTCTTTAGTAGGCAAAGTGAAATCCAGGCATATTTATCCGATCAACAGGGTTCTACGCAAGGTGCTGGTCTTACCTATGAGGTGGACTTCAATAATTTTAGGGAACTTTTTCAAAAAATATTGGGGAAGAAGCCGCTGCAGGAAAATCAAATTGAAAATAACCCTCTTCTACCTACGGCTACTATGGGTAATGATAGCCTAATTAGGTTTTATGATAAACCAAAATCAATTTATCGCTAAGTTTTTGTAGGATAGTTGTTAAGAAATAAATAAAATCTTAAGATTTTACAATTAAATATAACAACGAAAACGTTTTCTTAGATTTCCTGTAAAAAGCAGAGCTAGTATATTTCTTTATTGCATTTTGATTTTGTAATTTCGTTGGCTTAAATTTTTCCATGTCTTCAGTAATAAAAAAAATAGCGGTACTGACTTCAGGTGGTGATTCTCCAGGGATGAACGCGGCCATAAGATCAGTTGTAAGAACCTGTGCCTATTTACAGGTAGAGTGTGTAGCCATTTATAGGGGCTACCAAGGTATGATAGAAGGGGATTTCAAGGTAATGGATGCCCGTAGTGTTAATAATATCATTAATAAAGGTGGTACAATTCTTAAGTCTGCCCGATGTAATGATTTTAGGACTCCAGAAGGAAGAAAGAAGGCTCATGAGCAACTTGTAAAAGAGGGTATTGAAGCCTTTGTAGTAATTGGTGGCGATGGTAGTTTTACCGGTGCCATGATTTTTAATAAAGAATTTAACTTTCCAGTAATTGGTATACCGGGTACTATTGACAATGATATATTTGGAACCACCTTTACCTTAGGTTATGATACGGCCTTGAACACGGTTGTAGAATGTATTGATAAGATACGTGATACAGCTAGTTCTCACAACAGACTTTTCTTTGTTGAGGTAATGGGTAGGGATGTAGGCCATATTGCCTTGAACGCCGGTGTTGGTGCAGGTGCAGAGGAAATATTGATCCCGGAAGAAAATCTGGGTCTGGATAGATTGTTAGAGTCCTTGAAAAGAAGTAAGGAGTCTGGTAAATCATCAAGTATCGTAATTGTTGCCGAGGGTGATAAATCCGGTAAGAATGTATTTGAACTTAAGGAATATGTAGAAGAACATCTACCTATTTACGATGTTCGTGTTTCTGTATTGGGACATATGCAACGCGGCGGTGCTCCTTCTTGTTACGATAGGGTGCTGGCAAGTAGAATGGGAGTAAAGGCTGTAGAAGCCATATTGGAAGGAAAGACCAGCTTAATGGTTGGTATTCAAGATAATCAAATTACGTTGACCCCGATCGAAAAAGCGATTAAGGGCCATACGAAAATAGATAAGGAACTCATAAGGGTTTCAGAAATAATGACAACATAATTTAAACGCTAAAACAAATAAAATGTCAAATTTAAAAGTAGGAATAAACGGTTTCGGAAGAATAGGTAGATTGGTCTTTAGAACAACGGTAAAACGTGGTGATGTTGATGTAGTTGCCATTAATGATTTGTTGGATGTTGAGCACTTGGCATATTTGCTTAAGTATGATTCGGTTCATGGTGCTTTTGATGGTACTGTTGAAGTAAAGGACGGTCATTTGGTAGTAAACGGTAAAACAGTACGTATTACTGCAGAGAGAGATCCTAAAAATTGTAAGTGGGATGAAGTTGGTGCGACTACAGTTGCAGAATGTACAGGTATCTTCACCACATTGGAAACTGCTCAATATCACATAGATGGTGGTGCTAAAAAGGTAGTTATTTCCGCTCCATCTAAAGATGCTCCAATGTTTGTAATGGGTGTTAACCATACAAAAGTAAAAGCATCGGATTCAATAGTATCTAACGCATCTTGTACTACCAACTGTTTGGCGCCTATGGCCAAGGTATTGAATGATAGCTTTGGTATTGAGGAAGCTTTAATGACTACGGTTCACGCTACTACTGCTACACAAATGACCGTTGATGGTCCTTCTAGAAAAGACTGGAGAGGTGGTAGAAGTGCCATGTTGAATATTATTCCTGCTTCTACTGGTGCTGCAAAAGCGGTAACTAAGGTGATACCTGCATTAGAAGGTAAACTTACGGGTATGGCATTTAGGGTTCCTACTGCTGATGTTTCTGTAGTGGATTTAACCGTACGTTTAGAAAAAGAAACTTCTTATGAGGAAATCAAAAAAGCCTTTAAATCTGCCTCTGAGGGTGAGTTAAAAGGTGTTTTAGGATATACGGAAGAAGCTTTGGTTTCTCAAGATTTCATAGGGGAATCTCACACTAGTGTATTTGATGCCGGTGCCGGTATAGAGTTAAACTCCAAGTTCTTTAAATTAATTTGCTGGTATGATAATGAGGCTGGTTTCTCCAATAAAATGGTAGACCTAATGCAGCATGTAAATACGTTGTAATAAACATATTTTTATAACAAGGATAATTCCTGAAAATGAGGCTTTTTTTCCTTATTTTCAGGATTATTTTTTAAAGATACGCTGTATATGATTTTAATAGTAGATAGTGGGGCAACCAAGTCAGATTGGATTGCTCTAGATGATAATGGGGAGCAACTTTTTTTAACGCAGACGCTAGGGTTAAGTCCAGAAGTGTTAACAAAAGATGTTATAGAAGACCGTTTGGCCAACAATTTTGAGCTTTCTAAAAATCGCGAAGAGGTAACGCACCTTTATTTTTATGGGGCGGGTTGTGGAACAGATCGTATGAAAACGTTCTTAAAAGGAATTTTTAAAGATTTTTTTCCTAATGCCAAGGCAGATGTAAAAGAAGATACCTACGCGGCAATTTTTGCTACTACTAAAGTAGGCCACCAAGGTATTGTTTGTATTTTGGGTACGGGGTCTAATTGTAGCTACTATGACGGTAACCAATTATTCCAAAAAGTAACGTCCTTAGGGTATATACCTATGGATGATGGTAGTGGAAATTTCTTTGGGCGTAAATTGATCAGAGACTATTATTTCCATAAAATGCCGGCAGATTTGGCACATAAATTTGCAAAACAACATGATCTGGATCCAGATGTAATCAAGGAAAACCTATACAAGCAACCTAACCCAAATACGTATTTGGCAACCTTTGCACGTTTCTTGATCGAGAATAAGGAACATCCTTACGCTAAGGGAGTCATAGATAAAGGTTTTCAGCAATTTATCAATAACTATGTTATGCAGTTTGAACTGGCTACCAAAGTACCCATTAATTTTGTGGGTAGTATTGCCCATTATTTACGGGATGAGCTAACATCGGTATTGCTGAGAAATGATTTGATCGTAGGGGTAATTCGTCAAAGGCCTATAGAAGGCTTGGTAGAATTTCACCGTGCAAACATGTAATTACTATTTTACGGCAATCATAGAAATTTCAACATTTACGAACTTTGGTAAGTTCGCAACTTCAACGGTCTCTCTTGCAGGGGCCGTTTCTGCATTAAAATAGGACCCATATACTTCGTTTACATGGGAGAATTGATTCATATCACTTAAAAAAATCGAGGATTTTACAACATGTTCAAAATCCATTCCCGCTTCCAATAAAATTGCTTTTAAATTTTCCATGGACTGTTTGGTTTCTTGTTTAATATCTCCGGAAACCAATTTACCCGTTATTGGGTCAAGCGGAATTTGTCCGGAAATATACAGGGTGTCCTTGATTAAAATGGCCTGATTATACGGTCCTATGGGTGCCGGTGCGTTTTTGGTGTTAATGATTTGTTTCATGAAGAAGTACTTTTCGTTAATTTCTAATTGGCTGACTACGATTTTCCCATTTAAGGTCTTTTAGAATAGAGGCATCTATACCTATAAAGAAATACCATCTTTTATATTGACCAAAAGGCGTCCAGTTAAATCGCATGGAAAAACTTTTAAGGTCGCGTTGAAAACGTAATTGTGTTAGTGTAAAGCCTTTGTTTTTAAAGTCGTACCCAGATGAACCTCCAACTTTCCACCTGGGAGCAAGCTCAATGTCACCGGTGAACATTAATGAATGGCTACTAAACTCATTCTGGCGTGCAGAGTTCGTGTAGCTGGCAGAATAGGCCAATCTTAGGTTCCAGGGTATTTTGGTGCCATATATGGGGTTTTCAACATCTTGCCCTTTGTCTTTGTCCATAGGGTTGTCATTGAAATTATCTGCCCTACCAAATAGATCATCGTCCCTTCCTCCACTTTGGGCTACATAATCAAAGGGATCTTCCTCTTCTTCCTTGTTGTCATCTTTGTCCTTTTTGCCGAACATATCACTACTAATGGCGTAGGAAATATTGGCGTTTGCCCGGGTAAGTCTAAATAGGCTACCACCATTATCTACGTTCCAAGTGTCTATTCTTGTGCCGTTGTTATCTATGGCGTAAGGGTCTAAAGCTGCGGAGAAGTTAATGGACATTTTATTATCCAATATATTGGTACCGCCATTAATATTCAAAGGATTTAAGCGTAATGAATCCGATTCAAAATTATAGCCAGTTGAAATATTGAAATTACTAAGTAGCGATATTTTTTTTGGTTCTAATTTTGTACTGTCCTTATCGCGCACTTTGGCTTCTAGGGTATTGGCAAGAGAAAACCCTAAACTATTAGATTTGCCTAAAGAAGGCGCTCCATATAATGAACCTTGAAACCTACTAAACTGCACTACATCGCCATCCTCGTCTATGTATTCGTCGTAAAACTGGTCAAAAGAAGGGGCGTAGCCATAACTTATAGAGGGTCTCATGGTATGGCGTATGGCCTGTATTTTTTTATCCTCACCAAAATCAAAAGTTCCATATAGCGTAGTACCAACACTAGTGCTAAAATTATATTTGTTATACCTGTCAAACCCACTAATGGTATCGGTTACTACAGTTTTTGTTATCGTATCAAAACTTTTGTTATAGGTCTCCATGGTCCATACGTCCTCATAACTACCACCTACACTGACACTAAAAAATTTGGCCACCTTAAAATTGGTATTCAATGGTATCCTATGTCTTGCGCCAACCTTTGCGTTATCGAACATTCTACCTGTCAAGAAATCTTCATCATTGGTGGTTAACCTATTCTGGGCATTTACATCATACTGAAAATTAATGTTTTGAATCAATCCTTTTTTTATGCCATCTCTTTTTGCAAACGGATAAATACGTTCCATGCTTGCTTGAAAAGTAGGAAGCGTCATATTAATATTGTCGGTGTCCGATGCTGTAGCTGACGGGGAGGTCAGTTGTGAATGGGTAGCCGTTAAACTCATGTTTACCGAAGGATACGCGGGAAAAGTCTTTGAATAGGAAATAGATGAGGATAAGGTGTTGTTTTGTGTATTGGGTAAATTGCGTTGCTGTAGGGAATTACGGTAATATTCACTACTACCAAGGTTTACAGATGCGGAAAACCTTGAATTTGGACTAGATTTCGGGTCTTGTGAATGAGAAAATTGAATGTTATAATTTCGTGATAGACTATAATCACTAAACCCCTTCTGACTTCTTACTTGGTTCTCAAATCTTAAATTGACATTTCCCCGGTACTTATATCTTTTGGTGTAAATAGATGCGGTTCTAAACGCGTAACTACCATTAGTGTAGAAATCCCCGGACAGGGTAACGTCTGCATAATCTCCCAAGGGCACATAGTACCCCATATCCTGTAGAAAATACCCTGTATTTGGGTCATTACCAAAAGTTGGCATTAATACCCCTGCGGATCTTCCTACTGTTAAAGGGAAATAGGCAAAGGGCATGGCTATAGGAGTGGGTACATCTGCTATATACAGATTACTGAACCCGGCTATTACCTTTTTCTTGGGTACAAATTTGGCTTTTCTAATTCGTATATAATAATCTGGATTTATAGTGTCCGCAGAAGTGGTAAGCTTACCTTCACTAAGAAAATAAACAGAGTCGTTCTCTTTTTTGGTGATTTCCGCATAAACTTTCATTGCATCACTACCTAGTGCCCCGGCAGCTGCCTGTTGTTCCGTACGGGAATTCCAAATTAATGCTTTTTGGGTATCAAAATTAAAACGTATGGAATCTGGTATTACAATATTGCTGCCTTGCTTAAAATAAGGAAGCTGGCTATAATTGCCCAAAGAATCCTTCATTCTACCGGCATAAACCTCGTTTTTTATATAATCCATTATGATAATGCCTGCTTTTAGCTCGGTATCCTGATAATAGATTTCAGCCTCGTTATATAAATAAATTTTATTTTCTTTCTGACTTAACTTTACGTAGTCTTTTGCCTTGTACGTTATTTTATCAAGTAACAGAGGAGGTTTTTGGTTTAATGAATCCTTGGCCAAAGAGTCTGTTGCGGTAGTGTCCCTAATACTTTCAATAGGGAACAATGGCGCGGTAATACTATCGTTCTCTGCATTGATATTTAAGGGTATAACCTTACCTTCTTGTGCATGGACATAAAAGGAGCCAATAATAATGGCTAATAGGAAAAGTAAGTGTCGTTTGTTTGATTGCAAGGCTATATATCCTATTTTTGTAAAGGTTTGGCAGTACAATGAGCCATTGTTTCAGATGTCAAACTTACATATATTTTTTATTCCCTATGTAGGGTCTTACAATAAATTTAACCATTATTCGGGGCTAGAGAATCCCTAATACTTATGAAAATAAAAGCTATTTGCACTTTACTGGTTTTAGCAACAACATTTTTACTTCAATCATATGTTGTTCCCGCTGACGAAATCAAATCTGATGATCCCTTTATTGTAGTGCTAGATGCCGGTCATGGCGGTCATGACCCAGGTAATTTGGGAAATGGTTATTTAGAAAAGAAAATTGCCTTGAATATTGTTTTAAAGGTGGGGGAGTTGCTATCACAGAACCAGGATATAAAGGTTATTTATACCCGTAAGGACGATTCTTTCGTTGATCTTTTCGTTAGAGGTGAAATTGCCAATAAAGCCAATGCTGATCTATTTGTGTCTGTTCATTGCGATTCCCATACTTCAGATGCTCATGGGGCTGGAACGTTTGTTCTTGGACTACATGCAAACAAACAAAACTTTGAAATTGCCAAGAAAGAAAACTCGGTTATTTATTTAGAGGATAACTATGAAAACCGTTATGCGGACTATGATATTAATTCGCCAGAATCCGTAATTGGATTAACGATCATGCAAGAAGAATTTTTAGATCAGAGTGTCGCATTAGCCACCATGATTCAAGAAAATTTTTCAAAATCCTTAAAAAGAACGGATAGAAAGGTAAAACAAGCGGGATTTATCGTTCTACACCAAACCTTTATGCCTAGTGTATTGGTAGAAACCGGTTTTTTAACGAATAAAGATGAAGGCGCATATTTAAACTCACAAAAGGGTCAAGCGGAAATGGGAAAGGCAATAGCCCAAGCCATACTAAATTATAAGGAAGGGGTAAAGCCTTCTAGTCGTGTGGTAGAAACCACGGTTGCAGATACTAAAACAGATGCGGTCAAGGAAAAAGTAACCAATACCATCAAAGAAAAAGAAGAAGTGGCTGTGGTTAAAAAGGAGGAGCCTGTAATAGAGAAGAAGCAAGATGTTGCTGTAAGTACAGAACCGGTTACAACAAATAGGGATATACCAAAAAAGGTCATTGAACAGCCTGTTGTTGAAGTTGAAAAGAAAAAAGAGGCCATAACACCCAAGGAGGTAGCGTCTTCCATTGTCTTTAAAATACAATTGATGGCAAGTAGTAAAAATGTACCACTTAATGCTGATAACTTTAAGGGTTTGACCAATTTATCCCAAGAACCCTATAAAAATTTATATCGTTATATGTACGGGGAGACACAATCGTTTAGGGAAGCTAAAATGATGCAGTCCAGAGCGGTGGATAAAGGCTACAAAACGGCTTATATTGTGGCGTATAGGTTAGGTGAAAGGATCCCTATTCAAGAAGCAATTGATCAGGTTTCTGATTTAACCCCCTAAAGTGTAAATTTTATTCCTAATTTTGAGAGTACTAAAAATATAATTGCTTGAAACTATCTAGAGAATTAAAAACGGGTATTATTGTTATAGGAGGAATTCTATTGTTTATAATGGGCTTTAGTTACCTAAAGTCATCTCCAATTTTTGATAATAGTAAAACACTTTATGCGGTTTATTCAAACGTAGGCGGACTTCAACCGGGTACATCGGTATCCATTAACGGATTTAATGTAGGTAAGGTCAACGATATTAAGTTCTTGGATTCACAAGGTAATTTATTGGTGACATTTACTGTAAGCAGCGATTTTAAATTTTCCAAGAATAGTATTGTAGAATTATATGATACCGGTATAATTGGAGGTAAAGGTTTGCAGATTAAACCTGTTTTTGATGCTACGGGCGAAGCTCAATCTGGAGACACTCTTACCACGCAGACTAGACCGGGTATAACAGATTTGGCTCAACAGAAACTTACGCCTTTGGTTCGTAAATTTGAGTCTGCTATCTCAGATGCAGATTCGGTTTTGATAAATGTAAATTCCGTTTTGGATACGGAGACAAAAAAAGAATTGAAAGAAGTCATAGGTGGTTTAAATGACCTTATTGTAAGTCTTAATGGTAGCGCATCTTCTTTAAATACCCTTATGAACAGTAATAAGGATAACCTTGATAATTCTTTGAAGAACTTTGATAAGATGACAACAAATTTTGCAAATATATCAGATTCATTGAATGCTGCTGGGTTGGGTGAAACCTTAACCAGTTTACAGGCCACTTTGGCAAATTTAAATGCAGTGACCCAGAAAATAGAGAATGGAGAGGGTACATTAGGGTTGTTAATGACGGATAAGGAACTGTACAATAACTTAAACAATTCTAGTAAGGAGCTTGACTTGTTGTTGCAAGATTTTCGTTTAAACCCCAAACGATACGTAAATGTTTCTGTCTTCGGCAAAAAACAAAAGGAATATACCGTTCCAGAAGATGATCCAGCAGAGAAAATAGAAGAATAAATATATGCAGTACCTCCCCAATATTATTTTTATAGCATTACTGGTCATAGGGATCGGTTTCTTTGTTAAGAATGTTTCCAAACTTAAAAGAAATATTTTTCTTGGTAAGGATGCTGACTTAAAGGATGATAAGGCCCAACGATGGACAAATATGGCTAAAATAGCCCTTGGTCAAACCAAGATGGTGGTTAGGCCAATTGCAGGAATATTACATATTATCGTTTATGTAGGTTTTATCATTATCAATATAGAAGTTCTTGAAATTATTCTTGATGGTATTTTAGGAACACATAGACTTTTTGCGGTTTTGGGACCGGTGTACGATTTTTTAATCGGGTCTTTTGAAATTCTTGCATTTCTGGTCATCGTAGCCGTGGTTATTTTTTGGGCGAGAAGAAATATTATTAAGCTTAAGCGATTTTTAAAGCCGGAAATGAAAGGTTGGCCCAAACAAGATGGGAATCTTATTCTCTATATTGAACTTGTATTAATGGTGCTTTTCCTGACCATGAACGGTGCCGATTATCAATTACAGCAAATGGGAGCTGAGCATTATGTAAATGCAGGCTCATATCCGATCAGTAGTTTTATTGTACCGTTTTTTCAGAATATGTCCGTTTCTACATTGATAATCATAGAAAGAACAGCATGGTGGTTGCATATTGCCGGTATTTTATTCTTCTTGAATTACCTGTATTATTCAAAGCACCTTCATATTCTTTTGGCTTTTCCAAATACATATTATGGTAAATTGACTCCTAAAGGACAGTTTAAGAATTTAGATGCCGTTACCAATGAAGTACGTATGATGATGGATCCAGAAGCAGACCCTTATGCAGCCCCAGCGGAAGATGCTGCGGTACCGGATAAATTTGGAGCTTCTGATGTTCAGGATTTAAGCTGGTTACAACTATTAAATGCTTATACCTGTACGGAATGTGGAAGGTGTACTAGTGAGTGTCCTGCTAACCAAACTGGTAAGAAATTATCACCTCGTAAAATCATGATGGATACACGTGATAGATTAGAGGAGGTTGGTGCCAACATAGATAAGAATAAAGGGGAATTTGTAGATGATGGTAAACAATTATTGAACGATTATATTACCCCAGAAGAATTATGGGCATGTACTTCATGTAATGCCTGTGTACAAGCCTGTCCTATTAGCATAGACCCTTTATCCATTATTATGGATATGAGGCAGTATTTGGTGATGGAACAATCTGCAGCTCCATCAGATTTAAATAACATGATGGGTAATATTGAAAATAATGGAGCGCCTTGGCCATTTAACCAAATGGACCGTTTAAACTGGAGTAAAGAATCTTAAGATATATTATGGCAAACGAATTGAAAGTGCCTACAATGGCAGAATTTTTTGCATCGGGTACAGTGCCCGAAGTATTGTTTTGGGTAGGGTGTGCCGGTAGTTTTGATGATAGGGCAAAGAAAATAACAAAAGCCTTTGTTAAGATTCTGAATAAGGCCAATGTTTCTTTTGCCGTTTTGGGCACGGAAGAAAGTTGTACCGGTGATCCGGCAAAACGTGCAGGGAACGAGTTTTTGTTCCAGATGCAAGCGGTTACCAATATTGAAGTGTTGAACGCTTATGAGATCAAGAAAATAGTGACGGCCTGTCCGCATTGTTTTAATACCATAAAAAATGAATATCCAGGTTTGGGCGGTAACTATGAAGTTGTACACCATACCCAATTTTTGAAACAACTTCTAGCGGATGGTAGAATTACCATGGAAGGCGGAACTTTTAAAGGTAAGCGTATAACGTTCCATGACCCTTGTTATTTAGGTAGGGCAAATGGCGTATACGAAGCCCCGCGAGATTTAATTAGAAAATTGGATGCGGAGCTAGTAGAAATGAAAAGCTGTAAGCAACGTGGACTTTGTTGTGGAGCTGGTGGTGCCCAAATGTTCAAGGAGCCTGAAAAAGGAGATAAGGATGTTAATATTGAGCGTACTGAGCAGGCGCTTGAAACACAACCTGAAATAATTGCTGCAGGGTGTCCTTTCTGTAATACCATGATGACCGATGGAGTAAAAAACAAAGAAAAAGAAGATAGTATTGCCGTTATGGATATTGCAGAATTAATAGCTACTGCAGAAGATTTATAATTTAATGCCTATCAATTTAATTTTAAAAAGATTATAACTTGCTAGTAGATTTTAAAACATTACCGGATAGTGCCAGGGTATGGATATATCAGTGCAATAGGTCTTTCACTGAAGATGAACTTGTTTCATTACAAACAGATTTAGATTCTTTTTTACAAGGGTGGACAGCTCATGGCAATGATTTAAAGGCTGGATATGAAATAAAGTACAAGCGCTTTATAGTAATTGCACTGGATCAAAGCATGCAAAATGCTACCGGATGTTCTATAGATGCCTCGGTACATTTTATTCAACAATTGGAGAAAAAACATGATGTAGCATTGCTTGACAAGATGAACGTGTCCTATAAGCAAGGCGAGTTTGTAGCATATAAAAGTTTGCTGGATTTTAAAAAAATGGCCAAGCAAAAAGCAATTTCAAAAAATACCATTGTCTTCAATAATTTGGTTACCGATAAGGGAGAATACCAAGAGTTTTGGGAAGTGCCGGCATCAGAAAGTTGGCATGCCCGTTTTTTATAGAAGCTATCTTTCAATTTCCTTTTGTTTATTGGGTTTTATCGATGAAATACAATAATTTAATTCTATTATAGTTATCTCATTACACATCATATTATGCGCTTATTTTTAGTTACAATTATGGGTTGTTTTTATGGGTTTACAGCCCATGCCCAAAATCCTTTGGTTACACCGGACAGTCTTGATCAACAACGTTGGGTTGAGGCGCAGTATGCCCAAATGACCTTAGACCAAAAATTGGGGCAGTTGTTTATGGTTAGTGTAGCCTCTGATCAAAATAAGCAATCTACAGATGCTATTAAGAACCTTATAGAAAAGGAACATTTAGGAGGAGTAATTTTTTCTAAAGGAGGCCCTGTACGTCAAGCAAAACTTACCAATGAATATCAAAATGTGTCTAAAATTCCTTTGCTTATAGGAATGGATGCTGAATGGGGTTTGTCTATGCGTTTAGACTCTACCTATGCTTTTCCTTGGAATATGACTCTTGGGGCCATACAGGATAGTACCATTGTAGAGAAAGTAGGTTACCAAATAGGTAAACATGCTAAGAGACTAGGGGTGCATATTAATTTTGCACCAGATTTGGATATTAACACCAACCCGGAAAACCCTATAATAGGAAATCGTTCATTTGGTGAACTTAGAGATAATGTTGTACACAAAGGAATAGCTTTTATAAAGGGAATGGAAAGGGCTGGTGTCTTGGCCAATGGAAAACATTTTCCGGGACATGGAGATACCGCTGTAGATTCCCATCATAATTTACCAGTAATACCTTTTGATAGGAATAGATTGGATAGTTTGGAACTATATCCCTTTAAAAAAGTAATTGCATCGGGATTGAGCAGTATCATGGTGGCTCATCTAGAGGTTCCCGCTTTGGAACTTAAAAAAGGGATGCCTTCTTCAATTTCGGAGCAAATTATATCAGGACTATTAAAAGAGGACCTAGGCTATAAGGGTTTAATATTTACAGATGCGCTAAATATGAAAGGGGTTTCTACCCAAGGTAAAGATGGTGAAGTAGAATTAAAGGCATTTATGGCCGGTAATGATATGCTGTTAATGCCGGAAAATGTAGTTAGTGCCAAGCAAAAATTGACCAATGCGTATAATAAAGGAAGGTTAACGGAAAAGCGTTTGGCCTATTCGGTCAAGAAAATCCTTATGGCCAAATATAAAGCGGGCCTACAGCACTATAAGCCAATAGTATTGGAAAATTTGTACGAGGATTTAAATAGTTTAGAGAACAATCTTGTATATGAGGAAGCTATTGAAGGTGCCATTACTGTTGTAAAAAATAATTTGGATTTGATTGCTATTAAGAATCTGGAAAATAAGAAAATAGCATATGTGAAATCTGGAGATGCGGAAAATGATGCTTTTTTAAAGGCACTCAAAAAATTTACTGAGGTTACGGTTGTTGAGGCTAAAGACATCAATCAATTAAAAATAAAGTTAAAGGAATATAATTTGGTCATTGTTGGGCACCATAAGAGCAATGATAGCCCATGGAAGTCATTTTCGTTCTCCAATAAAGAATTGCAAGACTTACAGGAAATAGCTGCAGAAAGGACCTCTAACTTAATTCTTTGTGTTTTTGCCAAACCTTATGCACTTTCATCTATTGCCAATTTTAAAAGTATAGATGCTATTGTAATGGCCTATCAAAATAGTGCTATAGCCCAAGAAAAAACTGCTGAAGTTTTGTTTGGTGCCATTGGTGCCACGGGAAAACTACCGGTAACGGCAAATAATGAGTTTCCGGTGAATACAGGTGTTAATACGGCATCTTTAAAAAGATTAGGATACAGTTTGCCGGAACGAGTAGGATTAAGTTCTAAGGGTTTGGCCAAAATTGATCTAATGGTCAATGGTGGGTTGGACAGTTTAATGTTCCCTGGGGCACAAGTGTTGGTGGCAAGAAAAGGTAAGGTGGTCTATCAAAAAAGTTTTGGTAAACCTACTTATAACAGTAGTACAAATATTACCAATGAGCATCTTTATGATTTGGCCTCCCTGACCAAGATATTGGCTACATTGCCTATGGTTATGAAGATGGAGGAAGAAGGGGCAATTGAGCTAAATGATACGTTTGAGGAATTGGTCCCCAACTATTCGGATACGGAGATAAAAAATGTAACCGTTCTTAAGGCACTTTCCCATTACGGACGTTTACCAGCTTGGATCGCTTTTTATATTGATACGTTGGACAAGGACAGAAAACCGTCTGCTGAATTTTATAGAACGGAACCTATGCCCGGGTTTTCAACTAAGGTATATGACAAGCTTTATTTAACAGATGCTTACCAAGACAGCATATATAATAGAATTGGCCGGCAAGACCTTAAGCCCAACAGATACCGCTATAGCGATGTACCTTATTATGTCATGAAAAGGGTTATTGAAAAGAATTATGGTCAACCGTTGAATTATTTGACACAGAATTTTCTTTACGATCGCTTAGGGGCTAATAGCACAACATACAACCCTTTAGATAAGTTTAATAAGCAAGCAATAGTACCTACAGAAGAAGATAATTACTATAGGTATGGTACCGTTCAAGGTTATGTTCATGATATGGGGGCGGCCATGCAAGGGGGGGTCGGTGGCCATGCTGGTTTATTTAGTAATGCCAACGATGTTGCAAAAATAATGCAGATGTACTTACAAAATGGCTATTATGGTGGGGTTAAATTTTTTGATTCCAGAACGGTGAAGAAATTCAATACCTGCTATTTCTGTGATAAAAATGTACGAAGGGGAGTGGGTTTTGACAAACCTCAATTAGAACATAGCGGCCCAACCTGTGGTTGTGTGTCCAGAAAAAGCTTTGGACATAGTGGTTTTACCGGAACGTATACTTGGGCCGATCCAGAAGAAGAAATTGTTTATGTTTTCTTGTCCAATAGGACGTATCCATCTGCATCCAACACACTTTTAGTTAAATCTGGGTTAAGAACTAGGATTCAACAAGTTATTTACGACTCAATTTTAAATTAAAAAGGTAATTTTACTATAATGAAAATAGCAATAGTATGTTACCCTACCTTTGGTGGTAGTGGTGTTGTAGCAACAGAATTAGGTATTGCCTTGGCCAATAGGGGGCATGAAGTTCATTTTGTAACTTATAAACAACCTGTTCGTTTAGAGTTATTGAACAACAGGATATTTTTTCACGAAGTGCATGTGCCTGAATATCCTCTATTTCATTATCAGCCCTATGAGCTTGCACTTTCTAGCAAGTTGGTAGATACCATTAAATTACATAAGATAGATTTACTTCATGTACATTATGCCATACCCCATGCGTATGCCGGTTATATGGCAAAAAAAATGCTAGAGGAAGAAGGCATATATGTCCCTATGATTACCACCTTGCACGGTACGGATATTACCTTGGTGGGCAAACATCCTTTTTATAAGCCTGCGGTAACCTTTAGTATCAATCAGTCAGATGTGGTTACATCTGTATCTGAAAGTCTTAAACAGGGGACTTTGGAAATTTTTGATATTAAGGGAGAAATTGAAGTGATTCCCAATTTTATAGATACTAAAAAATATAGTACATCCTTTACAGACTGTCAACGGTCTAATATGGCAAACGAGGACGAGCGTATTATAACACACATCAGTAATTTTAGAAAGGTTAAAAGAATTGCCGACGTAGTAAAGGTTTTTAGTAAGATACAACTTACCATACCCTCTAAATTGATAATGGTGGGCGAAGGACCGGAAAAAGAAGGAGCAGAACGTCTATGTGAAGATTTAGGTATTACGGATAAAGTTATATTTCTTGGCAATAGTAATGAGATAGATAAAATTTTGTGTTTTTCCGATTTGTTTTTATTGCCGTCCGAAACCGAAAGTTTTGGTCTTGCGGCTTTAGAGGCTATGGTCAATAAAGTACCCGTAATATCCAGTAATGCCGGTGGTATCCCTGAGGTCAATAAAGATGGGGTAAGCGGATTTCTTAGCGAGGTAGGTGATGTGGAGGATATGGCCGCTAAGGCAGTTACCATTTTAGGTGATGATAAAGTCCTGGAGAGATTCAAGGACAATGCGGTCAAAGAAGCCCATAAATTTGACATCCAAAAAGTATTACCTTTATATGAAGAGGTATATCAAAGGGCTTATAAAGGACGTTTTAAAAATGCTTAAATCATTGTTGATTATTGGTAGTTTAACTTTATTCTTTTTGTTCTCCTGTAAAGGACAACAAAATGGAGCAACTACAAATAGTTCTAATATGGAAGTTTTGGTCAAGGATAATTATGGAGGGCATGAAAAAGAACGGTTTTTGCTCATCAAGGACCAAAAGTCACTCGCTGAATTTTATGGTCAATTCAATAGAACGCGTAAACCCGGACTTCCTGTACCAGATATCGATTTTAATAAAGAAATGATACTGGTTTGGAGCCCTGGTGAACAAAATGGAAATTCAGATTTAAAAATTAAATCACATGCTGGTAAAAATTTAATTTTGCGAAAAACAAAGCTTAAAAAAGATAAGGAATTTACAGCCATAACCAGGCCAGTCACTATTTATAGGCTTTCAAATAATGCAGATTCTATTGTTATTGAATAAGTTTTAATCGGTAAATTTCAGGTTTTCAACATACAATCGATTTTAATTGTTGTTTATAGTACTTCTGTAGTTATTTCATAACTTTCTTTTAATTTTACTCCCTAATCCCAAATTAATTATTATGAAAACTTCAAACTTTTTAACTTTTTTGCTTTTTTTTAGCATAGGCTTTTCAGCTATTGCACAAGAAGAACTGCAAATTACTTCTAAGGACAGTATTGTGCAAAGTTCGTGGATATTAGGTATTGGGTTAAATGCCGTTGATGATTCTGGGAACGTATTTGATGGTATTTTTAATGTAGGTCAAGAATGGAATATTGTACCTTATCCTTCTCGTGTTAGTATTGGAAGATATTTTAAAAGTGGTTTAGGTGTTGAAGCCATTGGTTCCTATAACAGATATATGAAAGGCAATACGATAGATGAGGAGATTATTTTAGAGGATATACCTTATTATGCATTTGATGGTAGGGTTACTTATGACATAAATAAAATTATAGGACAGACTGGTTGGTTTGACCCTTACATTGGTGTTGGAATTGGATATACCGATGCCAATAATGAGGGTAGGGGAACTTATAATGCTGTTGTAGGTTTTAGAACTTGGTTTTCCGATCGTTGGGGTCTTGATTTTAGTTCTACCGGAAAATGGGCAATGACGACCAGTAATGAAGTCACTAACCATATACAACATGCTGCAGGTGTTGTTTACCAATTTGGTATTGAAAAAGGACTTTCTAAACGTGGGGAGGAAAAATTGGCACTTATGGCTGCAATAGAAAAAGAGAAACAACGTCAAAGGGATTCTATCAATGAAGTCAATAGACTAAAAGAAGAGGCTTTATTGGCGGAGCAGTTAAAAAAGCAAAAAGAACAAGATGCCTTGGCGGCAGCGGAAAAAGAAAGGTTAGACGAGCTAAATCGTAAAAAGCAGGCTATAAAGTCTAGAATAGAACAGTTAGGCAATGTTTATTTTGATTTAAATTCTTCTTATGTAAACAATGACTCTAAAAAAGTATTGAATGCCATGGCTGAAATTTTTGAGGAAATACCAAGCTTAAAATTAAAAATTACTTCTCATACAGATTCTAGAGGTACTTCTAACTATAATGATTGGCTTTCTGAACGAAGGGTGACAAGAACAAAAGAATACTTGGTAAGTAAAGGGGTAGTTGCTGAGAGAATAATGACTGAGGCCTATGGTGAACAACGCCTGTTGAATGAATGTGATGACAATACATCTTGTCCGGCTGAAAAACATGCAATCAACAGAAGGTCAGAATTTGAAGTTATTGAATTTTAAATAAAAGAATTAAAAAATAAAAAACCCGTTCAAAATCTTTTGAACTGGTTTTTTATAGGTAAGACGTTTGGTTTATACTAAGGTAAAAGGAGTATAAAAACATTTTTAAAGGTTACCCTTAAGCTACGGTAAATGTAAATATTGGTGATGTAGATTCATTTCCATTACTATCTTTGGTCACCACTTTCCAATAATAAACTTTACCAGAAGTAACTTCAATAGAATCAAATCTTGTTTCGGTAATGTCAGATGCAAAGATTTCCGGATCGTTGGTTTCTCCAAAATAAATATCATGACCAACAATGTCGTTATCCTCATCTTCTGATTGCCAAATTAAATTAACCGTTGTGCTGGTTTGTGATATGGTAGCGCCAGAAACCGGTGAAATAGCTGTGGCCGGTAATGGTATTGTAGAAGCTAGACCCGGGCCTGCATTATAAAAATTCCACGTATCACTGGTTTTGTTCAATTTACCGGTTACATACCATGAGTAAACTACACCACGCTCTAAAACAATGGCCAATTCTTGTTCGTTACTTTCATACGTTTCTGTACTAGTATTGAACACATTGGTTAAATGTACGGTATACGGACTGTTGTCGTTATCATCAAACCATTTAAACACCAATTCGCTTTGGTTTTCAGAAACAACGGTGCCTTCTGTGCATTCTGATTCGTTTTCGGGAAAAGTTAGTTCTATGCTCTGGTCTGCACCTACAATATCCACAAGATCTAAATCCACTCCGCACGAAAAACAAGAAGCAATCAAAAAGAATAACAAGCTTTTTTTCATGATTTTATAAGCTTGAAAGATTTATTTATATACTCATTTTTCAATTTTAGAAAATAAACTCCTGTCACTAAATTGCTGGTATTAAAGGTGATAATTTTAGATTCTACTGGGTAGGTATCCACACTAATCAATTGACCCGCCTCAGTATATATTGCTATTTCTATAGTGTTTGAAGTTAATGATTTTAAGTCAATATTCAGTATATCCTCCACAGGGTTAGGGTAAACTAGAATAACATCTTCTAAGATAATAGTTTCTTCAAAAATACCTTGACAAAGTTGATCGGAAATTACCTTAATGGTATTTACATCATCATACAAGGGTATGCTGATTTCATTGCTAGTAGTTACCAAACTCTTACCGTTGACTTCTACCGTATATTCACTACTGCCATTCATTTTTAGGGCAACGCTATTGGTTACATTGTCAAAATCTAATTGAACCTGTAAAGGGTCCGGTTCTTTAATTATGAACTTAGAGCAATTGATATAATCTGGAAAATTAATAGAGGTGATACATAAATCATAAGCGCCATCCACTAGATTTGAAATGGTAAGCTCTTCTGAAAACGGCAATACAATTTCTTCGACCGGACCGGTAAGTGTAGCAATAAAATTATCACTGTTCTTAGATTCTATCAGCAATGAACCATTATCTAAATCTATACAAGTTGCACCTGTTGTCGTAATTCTAAATTGATCACTGTCGTAGTTAGAAAGTGAACATCCATTTTCATCAATTAATGCACCTTCTGGTGTATTTGGACATTGGTCTACGTCATCATTAATACCATCATTATCACTATCAAGAGGCTGTATAGGGCAACCGTTAGAATCCACAGGTTCTCCTTGAGGGGTATCCGGACATCCATCATTAACATCAATGACTCCATCATTATCACTGTCTAAGGGAGTTTCAATAGTACATCCGTTTTCGTCAACAATATTACCGGTTGGGGTGTTGGGGCAATCATCAGTGGCATCATTAATACCGTCATTATCCGTATCTAATTGACTTAAGGAACATCCATTTTCATTGACCGTTTCTCCATTCGTTGTATTTGGACAAAGGTCTATATTATTGAATACGCCATCACCATCATCATCTAACTGACTGGAGGAACAACCATTAACATTAACCGCTTCTCCCTCTGGTGTATTTACACATAGATCGTCAGCATTGGTTACCCCATCATTATCATCATCTAACTGACCACTAGAACAACCACTGGCATTAACAGCTTCTCCATTTGGTGTATTAGGGCAATTATCGTTAGCATCTATGACACCATCATTGTCCTCATCATTAGGTTCAATACTTTGTACCGTAATTTCCAAATTTTCTATACAGCCTTGTGCAGTCTCAAAAGTATAGGTTCCAGATAAATTTGTGGTCATATTGCCTAAATCATAATCGCCATTAACCGTGTTACCATTGGGTAATAATATGGTAAAGTTTACTCCATTAGGCAAAATGCTTAATAACAATTCATCTCCTTCATTTACTGTGAGCGAATTGCTTCCACTGTTAAATTCCCCGTTTACCCTATATTCTGGTATAATACTGTCTTCCGTGCAGAAAATTTCACTCCAAACAGCAATATTATTGGTGTTTATATTTCCTGCAGTACCAAAATTGCCCCCTACGAGCAACTCGGTATTATTATTGGTAAAAGCCAAGGAGTTTACCCTAACATCTACACCTACAGTGGTATTGGGGCCCAGGGCTTCCCAACCATTTGCCGCACTCCATCTAGATAGATTGTTTACAATTTTATCTACATTACCATTATCACTGGCAGTATAAAAAGTGCCACCCACATACACGTAAGAACCATTGGAGACAATAGTATTGACATTACCGCTTAAACCATTTCCTAAAGCTTCCCATGTTTGGTTGGTCTTATTATATCTTGCAATTCTATTTACCGTGTTTCCACCTGCAATGGAAAAATTTCCTCCAACATATAAAAAATCACCAGATGATTCTATGGCTTGTACAAAACCACTGGTACCCGATCCAAGGGCAGTCCAGTTAGTACCGTTCCACTGAGCAATTCTTGCTGCAGAAACTCCACCGGCAGTATCAAAATTTCCGCCCACATACATCATATTATTTTCATCAAAAGCAATAGAGCGAATTTCATTATTGGTACCTGAAACACCTGTTGAAGCGTCTATCAATGCACTCCAAACGTTATTATCCCATTTGGCAATGTTATTTGCGATAATACTTCCTGCATCTGTGAAAGTGCCACCAACATAGAGTACACCTGTAGCATCGGTCTTAATTTTAAGGATTGGCCCATTAGTACCTGCTCCTAAGGCGGACCAAGAAGAGCCATCCCAACTGGCAATATTATTTGCAGCTATACCACCAATAGTTGTAAAATCTCCAGCAACATAGACCGTACCATCTGGTGCTACATCTATGGAATAAATAACACCATTACTACCATTTACAGAAGTTTGCCATTCATCAACTGCATTAAGTACGGCAAGATTTTCTACACCGACCCCACCAGCTGTATTAAAACTACCCCCAATATATTTCATTTCAGTTGTGGACTCTGCAATTGTTTCCACTATACCATTGGTTCCCGATGAAATGGATTGCCATTCGCCAATACCATTTACCGGGGTAGTTACAGGCCCCGTTACGGTCTCTGTTAATTTATATAATTTAACACTGGAACCATAATCGGAGAAGTATAATTCCCCAGCTTCATCTTCCCCAAAACTGGATATGTATTGACCACTTGTCTGGAACAATAATTCATTACTTGTACTTCCGTTACTGGAATTGTAGCTTAGAGCCCAGACTCTTCCAGAAATATAATCGGCATAGATGTATTTATTTTGGAGACTGCTGCTGGTAAGAGAACCTCGATATACATAGCCACCGGTAATAGATACATCAGAAGCGCTATGGTCATAGAAAAAAATAGGTTTAATGTCAGGTGTTGTGGCCAAGGTTGTTGTTCTACCATAGCTAGGTTCGCTATTGGCCTCAAACTTATTCCAGCCATAATTACCTCCACTGGTAATTATATTTATTTCTTCATATGAATTTTGACCAACATCTGCACCCCACAATCTTCCGCTATTATCAAAAGAAAATTTCCACGTATTTCGTATTCCCCATGCATAAAGTTCATCTAAACCAGATTGACCTACCCTAGGATTATTTGCCGGTATTTCATAGTTACCGTTGGGCGATCGGGTATTATTACCATCTACATCAACATCTATTCGTAATATTTTTCCAAAAGCTGAATTTAAATTTTGACTATTGCCCTGAGGATCTGCCGCGTTACCGCCATCACCAACGGATATGTAAAGATACCCATCTGGACCAAAAGCAATTTTACCGCCATTGTGATTAGAGTCAGGTTGATTTTTAAGATATTGTGCTATAATTGTCCCTGAAGTGGGATTTATCCTATTTGGGTTGGAGCCGTCTATTTGATAACGCGCAATGTTTATTCTATAATTGCTGGGCCGGTCTATATAATAGAGGTAGATATACCCATTGGAAGCATAATTAGGGTGAAAGGCTAGGCCCAAGAGACCAATTTCTTGACCTGCACTATAGGATATTATGGAACTAACATCCAAAAAAGTGGATACTTCACCTGCTGAAACATCTGGTCTATTGGGGAAAACTTTAATTATACCAGGTTGTTCAACAACAAATAAACGGTTTGTGCCATCATTACTATTCTGGATTTCTACCGGAAAATTAAAACTTAAATTAGTAAAAGCTTCTTGATAAGATACTTGAGCATTTATTTTGACAAAAAAAAGTAAAGCTAAAATTCCTATATAACTTGAAAAATAATTTTTCATTAAACTTAGTTGGGGGTTGTAATATATACGCTCGCTTATAAGTTTTGGATCATAATTAACACCAATAATCTATTATTTAGATTAAAGACCCGCAAGATATTACAATATTACCTCAAACACCAAAAGTTTAATCACTAAAAAATAGCTCAATTAAATAGCAATTTTAATCCTATAACACCAACAGTTAGAGGTGTTTACCTTTCTTATTTAACTTTTGTTTAATGATTATGTAGATAATAGATACAATTGCGACTGGTAGCATAAACAAAACAAGAGATTTATGACCAGATGTTATAAGTAAATAGGCTAATACATTAAAAATTAGCTGCATAATAAAGTAGGAGCTCGAAACAACTAAATGGTTTAATTTGTGGTCATTTGCCAAAACTTGATACAAATGCCTTTTATGTGGCTTAAATATATTCTCCTTTCTTATTAATCTTTCAATGATGGTTAATCCGCCATCAATAATATACATAGCCAATATGAGAAATATGAGTGGATTGTTGGTCTTTAAAAAGAAACTCAATACAAAATAAATTATGGACAGTCCTATTGTAATACTGCCTATATCACCTGCAAAACATTTAGGCTTATTTCTAAAGTTGAAAAAGCCGAATACCAAGGTGGCTATACTTAATGTAATTAGTAATTCATTCTGGGTAAAGGATATATAAAAGGTATTCAATACCAATAATACACCATAAGTTGCCAAGGTGTTTAAAAAAGTTAGCCCGTTAATGCCATCCATAAAATTATAGATATTCAAGAAGCCAATAGAAAAAATATAAATACCTATAATGGTTATGAAAGCATAAATGTCAAATAAATTTAGGGAATAGAAAACTAGGGAAAAAGCCATAATATGAACAAGGATCCTAACCTTAGAAGATAAACTTATCATATCATCTATGAAACTAATAATGGCAACTAAACTAATGGCCGCCATAACATATGTAAATGGTGGGTTTAATTGCTTGAACCATAGCCCATATATTATAAATGCAAAAAAGATAATAACTCCGCCTCCTCTTATAGTTGGTGTTACATGAGAACTTCTATTATTGGGTTTATCAATAATATTGTACCTATTTGCTACCCTTAGGTAAATCAATTCTATTACAAGTAGTATAATTCCTAATATTATGAATGTTATCATGTGTATATATACTATTTAGATTTGGTTTGGCTTAGCCAATATTCTTTGTTCTCCAATATTTTTATGGAACTATACCCCACGCTTCTTGCTTTTGAATCATTAAAGGTCAAACTTTTATTGATTTTATTTAGCTTAACACTATCAATAGGCGGGGAAATGGCTAAGATTTTCTTTATTACATCACCGCATATAGCCATTGGCTTTATTAAAAAGTATGGTATGGAATATATTTTATTTACTTCAAACTCTTTTGCAATAACGCTAGAAAGTTCCTTAAAAGACGGATCGTGACCATCAGTTAAATGATAAATATTAGGATGGTTCATTAATTTAGGTAAAGCTGTAGAAATATCGTCTACCAAAACCATAGATTTTTTTGCCTTGCCTTTTCCTATGTTAAAATAAAAACCCTTTTTTATGGCATTGATCATACTCTTTAAATTACCCTTAGGGTTTTTACCTATGATCAACGGCAATCTAAGTATGGTTGTATCTACTTTATTTATTTTGGACCAACCAATAATTTCATTTTCTGCCAAAACCTTACTTTTTCCATAAGGAGTATTGGCATTTAGTGGACAGTTCTCTTCTATATTCTCCCCATGGTCAAGGCCATATACCGCCACAGTGCTTATGAAAATTAATTTTTTAGGCGGATGGGTAAAACTTTGTAAAAGGTTTTTAGTGCCCTGCAAATTAACATCATAAAACATTTTTTCTTCGGCAGGGTTTTTAGGTATAACATGGGCTTTACCGGCAGCATGGATCACAAGGTCATATTTGGTATTTAACTGACCGCTAAAAGTTGCCAAATCTGCTATGATATCATTCTCTTGTGAGCGGCCAATAGTTTCAACATGATGGCCCATTTTTTTGAAATGATGCAATATGTTGGCACCTAAAAATCCTGATGCTCCGGTCAATAATACATTCATATCATTTCTATTAAAAAAGTTGACTGAATTTATTTAGTATGATATCCTTGGCATAAAGCTCTTCTGCCAAAATCCGCGCATTGTCACTTTTTAATTCGTAGTCAGTATTATTACTTTTTACAATTTTAATAATTACCTGTTCTATTTGCTTAGGGTTACCAGCTTCTGCAAACCATCCTATATCGTGTTCTGAAATTAATTGGTGAATTTCAGAACCTTGGTCTCCTATATAAAATATAGGTTTACCGGCTGCCAATAAATTATAACATTTAGATGGTACTCCCAAGCCATACATATGTTCTGTCAATGAAATAACACCAATAGTAGCTTTGGACATAAATTCATTTTGCTGTTCCCTAGGTAACCAACCTAATTTCTGAACATGATCTAATGTATGTTGCGAAATAAATTGAATGATATCATTTTCTACTGCACCAGAGCCAATAAATGTAAAAGTATATGGGTGATTTTTTGTGGCCAATAATGCTTTTAATAGTACGTGTAATCCTTGTAGCCTACCTAAATTACCTGCAAAAAGAAAATTGGGTACCGTATCCGGTAATTTCTTTTTCTGGATATTTTGGGTATCCGCCCAATTCTCAATTATCGTTATATTGGATGCTCCCTTGGTTTTATCCAAAAAAAGCTTTTTCATGTCTCTACCTAAAACTATTAAAGTATCCATTTTTAAATAAGCCTTTTTAAAAATGGATTTTAAAATTTTATAGACAAAAGAAGTATTGGATTTAAGTACCCCAGCAATGATTAAGTTTTCAGGAAAAACATCATGCACCAGAAGTTTGATCTTCCAAGACTTTTTTCTGACATAAAAACTAGATAGAACAAACAGGATCAACGGATTGGTTACCATTAATATTTCACTATGGGCGGGAATATGTTTTTTCATTAAACGCATCATTTTCCAACTAGTGGAAATAACACCATAGATTCTAGAGAAAAAACTATTCTTATTATAGCGCACATAATTACCTCTTATAACATTGATGTATTCTAAATTTTTAGGACCTTTATGTTCTTTTTCTTCGTAGAATTCTGGTCCGGCAATAACGGTCACCGTATTGTTCTCAGCAAGTTCCTTGGCAATTTCCGTCATGATATACCCTGTAGAAATAGTTTCAGGATAAAATAGTTCGGAAACTATAAATAGATGTTTATTTTGACCAGACAACTCTGTTGACATAACCTGTGTATGAAATTATTATTCGTACCATTTTTTCCGAAACATTAGGCATGGAATAATCACTTACCTGTCTGAAATTTCTATTAGGATTACGTTGTTGTTTATTCAATGCGGCCAGACCTTGCATAATACGTTTTGGTTCAAGACCTACCATCATTACAGACCCTTCTTCCATAGCTTCTGGTCTTTCATGTGCCTCTCTAATATTTAGCGCCCTAAAGTTTAAAATAGAAGATTCTTCAGAAATAGTACCACTATCTGACAATACTGCATAAGAATTTAACTGTAAGGCATTATAGTCAGAAAACCCTAAAGGTTTTAAGAACTGAATAAGTTTATGTGTTTCCAGTTTCCTGGCATCTAACATATTTCTTGTTCTAGGGTGGGTAGATACTATGATAGGATATTGGTATTTTTCCGCAATTTGATTTAATGAAGAAATCAATCCTTCAAAATTCTTAGGATTACTTATATTTTCCTCCCTATGCGCAGAGACTACAAAATAGTTGTCTTTTTTAAGATTGAGTTTCTCCAATACGTTAGACGCTTCTATTTTTGGAGTAAACTGTGTGAGAACTTCGTACATAGGACTACCTGTCTTAATAATACGGTCTGCTGGTAGGCCTTCCCTAAGAAGATATTCCCTGGCAATATCACTATAGGTTAAGTTTACGTCAGCTACATGATCAACGATCTTTCTATTGGTTTCCTCCGGTACCCGTTGGTCAAAACATCTATTGCCGGCTTCCATATGAAAAACGGGTATCTGCCTTTTCTTGGCCGGTATGGCACATAGGCAAGAATTGGTATCGCCCAATACTAAAAAAGCATCGGGTTTTATTTCTTCTAGTAAGGGGTCGATCTTAATAAGAATATTTCCTACAGTTTCCGTTGCATTTTTTCCGGCCGCATTTAAAAAATGATCAGGTTTCCTAATTTCAAGATCTTCAAAAAATATCTCATTTAATTCATAATCATAGTTTTGACCGGTATGAACTAAAATATGTTCTATGGCATCACTAGCATCTAAGGCGTTCAATACACAGGCCAATCTTATAATTTCTGGTCTTGTGCCTACTACGGTAAGTACTTTTAGTTTTTCCAAAATGGTATGTTTATATATTCTTAAACGTTTTCAAAATAGGTGTCCGCATTTTCCGGGTCATAAGGTTCGTTGATCCAAAAAAGCGTAATTAGTTCTTCATCTCCTATATTTTTAATATTGTGGGTATACCAAATAGGCATATCCACATAGGCAGGCTCGGTACCATCAAGGTAGTAATCTATAACCTGGTCAGTACCAATTCTCCTTAATTGTATTAAAGCTTTTCCGCTAATAACGGCAAAGCGCTCAGCTTTTCTTGTGTGAAAATGATTTCCTCTTGTTATACCGGGAACGGTAGTGGAGTATGAAAATTGACCACTGGTATTTGTTCTTGCAATTTCAACAAAACTTCCTCTTGGGTCTGTATGTTTGGTATATTTTACAGGATAATGATCTTCAGGTACATAACATCTAAAAGTGTTGAACAACGCCTTTTCAAATTCATTTTCCAAACTTGGAAAAATACCTTTTTCCATGTAATTTTTCTTAAATCCGGTAATCAAGGAAAGAAGTTCTGATACTTTTTTCTTGCTAGTAGGCTTTATCTGCATTTCAAAACTATGTTCCCCGATCTTGATCTTGTCCTTATCTGTATTAATACTATTTATAATAATCTGAACCAATTCATTGACATAAATTAAGGAAACTTCTCCATCATTGAGTATTTCAGGTTGTTCACCATGAGCAACTTTATAACAGAAAGTGGCCACTACGGAATTGTAGTTTGGTTTACCAAAAGGTCCAAATACATTAGGTATGGTAAGCGATGTAAACTTGCCTTGACAATTTTTGGCCCACTCCATTAATTTCATCTTACCCTCTTTCTTGGATTTTCCGTAAAGGTTGTCCTTGGATTCTTGGGTAGATGAAGAAAAAAGAATATGTGGTACGTGTTCTTTTGTAACACATGCTGAAATTAACTTTTCAACAAGTGCTATGTTGGTATCGTAAATTACCTGTTGGTCTTCATGACGGTTCATAGCGGATAAATGCACAATGGTATCACACTGCACAACAAAATTTTCTAAATCCTCGTCATTTTCAAAAAAGGACCGTTGAAACGGAATCAATTTAACGTTTTCATGTAATGATAACGTCGTAAATAAATGGTTACCAACAAAGCCGTTCTGACCTGTAATGCCAATAGTTTTCATTTTGTCTCTTTTAATCTATAAATTTCCAATGTTCTACGGGAAACCTATAATCATCATTTTTAGAATTTTCTAAGCTATAATTGGAAAATACCGTAATCTTGGAGTTTTCTTCCAAAGCCTTAATACCTGTGGCATAACCGCCTGGTAATGCTAAACAGCATGGTTCTGTACTTTTTAAGATTATTTTCTGGGGTAACAATAGGGTAGAAGGTTCTTTAAAATTAGGAACTTTAATTATATTGATGTTAAAGCTACCTTCATTACAATAAAACCATTTTTTTTCGAATTGATGCCCTTGCCAAGCTCTAATTAAATGTGTAGAAGATGGGCTTATTTCATACATTCTGACAATTTCTGTCATATCAAGGGTATTGAAAAACTTTATAGTTCCCCTCTCATCTGCATGGGTTGCTCCTTCAAATATAGTATGTGCCATGAACTACAACTGTTCTTTTATGTAACTTAGATTCAATAATAGATTTTTTAAGGAATCATTGGTCAATTGGTCTGTGTTATGGGAGTGGTAGTCTTCAATGGTACTCACATCTGTTTCTCCTTCAGAGAAATATCTACTGTAATTTAAATCCCGGTTATCTGCAGGAATCCTGTAAAATTCTCCCATATCCTCCGCTTTTTGCATTTCTTCCCTGGTACATAAGGTTTCGTATAATTTTTCACCATGTCTTGTACCTATAATCTTTATTGGATTATCCGCATTGAATATTTCTTTTATAGATTGGGCTAAATCTCCAATGGTACTCGCCGGAGCTTTGTTTACAAAAAGATCTCCCTGATTGCCATTGGTAAACGCAAAAAGAACCAAATCTACGGCGTCTTCCAAGGACATTAGGAATCGGGTCATTTTAGGATCGGTAATGGTTAACGGAAGGTTTTCCTCAATTTGTTTTACAAATAGGGGAATTACAGAACCTCTGGAAGCCATTACATTACCATACCTTGTAAGACAAACTATAGTATCATTATTTGGAATATTCCTAGAAGCAGCAACCGCAACCTTTTCCATTAAAGCTTTACTTATTCCCATTGCATTTATAGGGTATGCAGCTTTGTCCGTACTTAAACAAATAATTCTTTTTACTTTATGGGCTACAGCGGCATCAATGGTATTTTGAGTTCCAAAAACATTGGTCTTTGTAGCTTCAAGCGGGAAAAATTCACAAGAAGGAACCTGTTTTAGAGCTGCGGCATGAAATACATAGTCTACCCCGCTCATAGCATTATAGATACTGTTGTAATCCCTTACATCCCCAATATAGAACTTTATTTTATTGTTCTTAAGGGTATTTCTCATATCATCCTGCTTTTTTTCATCTCTACTAAAGATTCTAATTTCTTTAATATCTGTTTCTAAAAAGCGGTTAAGAACAGCGTTGCCAAAAGAGCCTGTACCACCAGTAATCAATAAAGTTTTGTCTTTAAACATAAAAGTATTTTTAATTGCCCATTAAGGGTTGGTATAGTTTAATATATTCTAAATATTGTTTTTGTTTATTAAATTTATCTGAAGCCATTGTTAAACAATGCTCCTTATAATGTATTTTACCCAAATTCTTTATCTTACCTATAGCGTTTACGGCTTGATCAAGATTACCTTGTTCTATTACCAAACCGGTATGCTCCGTTACAGATTCTATACTTCCTCCTGTTTTATATGTTATAATAGGAGTGCCACAGGACAAGGCTTCCAAATTTGTGGTGGGGAAGGTATCTGCATACGTTAAATTGACATATACATCTGCCAATGTATAAAGTTCTGCCAGTTCCTCTGCATTACTTGTTCTAGGTATGGCAATAATATTACTGGGCAACATTTCTACCTGTTTTTTTGTTACCCCGACCATTACTATGGCATAATCACTGGAAAGCATTTCTGCCAAAGCTATAAAATCATAAAATCCTTTGCCTTTGTCCCACACACTACAAACTCCTAAAACCACGAATTTATTTTTTAAATTCAGTGTTTTTTGCAATTGGGGGTTGTTTCTAGGTTTAAAAATTTCTTGGGATACCCCATTTGGTATTACTTTAACCTCATGGTTTTTAAGAAATGATTGTCTAACCAAGTTGGCCAACCAAGTAGAGGGAGTAACTATGGTCAAGTTATTTGGATAATTGAACAATCTTTTTTTATCCCTAAAGTTCTGTCTTGATCGATCTAATAGAATAGAGTTAGGGTAGTTGTTGGTCTGGGGACAAGTATGGCATTCCGTTAGCCATTTGTTACAACCTACATGTTCAAAATGTGTACAATGGCCGGTTATTGCCCAGGCGTCATGGAAAGTCCATACGACTGGAATGTCAACATTTTTTAAATAACCAAAAAGAACCTCTATATTAATGTAATACCCGTGTAGGTTATGTATTTGTATTAGATCTGGTTTTATTTCCTTGATTTTTGATACTAATTTTTTAGTAGCTTTTTTTGATGAAAAACAATGGTCGTCAAATAAACGTGTGGAAAGTACATGGGTGTATATATCTAAATTATCACCAATTCTTATGACAGATGAATTACTCTTACTTTCTGGTTGCCTGCCATAGGCTATATAGCTTTCATTGCCAGATGCAAGTATTAAATCCCCAATATCATTGGCAATTTTACCAGGAGAGGCATAACCAACAGTTGTATTTATCTGTAGAATTTTTTTCATTAAAATAATTAAACAATTGGTGCTTTTTTCTGGGCTAAGTTCAAAAATACCTTTTCCTGAAAGTATGGGTTGTAATACTCATCAATAATCTTGTAGCAGTTAATTACAATTTCATCTGTTTTAATAGGGTGTTTGGTTAACCAAGAATTAATTTTATAATATAGATCGTCAAGATTATTTTCTTCAAATAAGCATCCGTTTATGCCATCTTCTATAGCTTCTGCTTCTGGCATTTGATTTGCATAATTCATATGAGTGCAAACCGGGGTTCCGTAACTTAGTGAGTGAATAGCTGTTAGCCCAACATTGCCAGGTGAAACACAAAGGTCAGATTTACTCAGTAACCTACCCATAATATGTTCGTCATAGCAGCTACCATAAAAATGATATGTTCCATCTTTAAGTATACTTTTGGCGATACTTTCCAGATTCTTTCGTTGTGTACCGTCACCTATTATTAAAAGGTTTAATTCTATTTCTTCCTGTAATCTTTGAACGGTAGTCAACAAAGTATCCAATCTTTTAATTTTTGTAAGTCTACCGGTAAATACTAAAGTGGGAATTTTGGTAGAAGTAAAAAAAGGAAATACTTCTTCTTTGGATAAATTTTTCAATTTCTCCCTCTGACTTTTATGATAATCATAAGTTAGTGAATTAAATAGGACATGAATACTATTAGGATTGATACCATTTTTAACCAATAAACCTTTTGATCTTCTTTCATAAACCAATTGGGCATTGGCAAGTTTATAAAATAAAACTCTTATTATGCGTTTAATGGAACCTTCATTTCCATATAGGCCGTGTCCTCTAAAAGCTACCGGTATTCCTCTTAATCTACATAAGATTGCGCTAATCCAATTAGAGATTATTAAAAATTCCCCTAAAAGAATTATTAAATCAGGTTTCTTCTTTGAAAGGCATTTATAAATAACACCTTTTTGCCAAACCAGGTATTTGCTTTTAACCCAAACGTTTCTTATTTCAACATCAATCTTGTTTTTAAAGGATTCGTATTTTTTAGTATTGAAATCTACTGTTTTAATACCAAGATTTTGATTTTCCCCACAAGAAAAGTACAAGTTGAACTCTTCACTTTTTAATAATTGAAATATCATTGGCTCCATATAATGTGGAGCTATGTTATTTATAAAGTGTATGGTTGGTTTAGACTTCATGTTTTAGGAACTATAATTTTCTTTTTATTTCCAAACTGCTGGAAGGAAGTTATTTTCAACATTGGCTTCATCAATACTTTTTTTCATAAAATGTTTGATATGGTTTAATTTCCACCCTCCAATTATATGATCTCTTCGCGGAATAAATTCATTTTCTTTAATAACGCTCCCATCACTAATATGGGCTCCTCTTACCCCAGATGAACAAGAATGATATCCTGTTTTAAATACCATATCATAAGCTGCTTTGGTAAAATTGGAAAATCCGCCATAGGTATATGCAAAATGAGGTATGTCTCCACAAGAAGCGGTCAAGACTGTTTTGCATTGGTTTAGATTATCCTCAAATTCGTTTAAAGTCAATTTAGCAACATCTTCATGGTTCATGGTATGAGCTCCAATTTCATGACCTTGTTTTAATAGGGTATCCAAATCTTTCCAACTTAAAAATTCAACTGGCGGCATGTCCAACCTTGTCTTACAAAATTCAGCTGCCTTGCTTACCGTATCAATACCAATGGAATTTGGATTTACAAAAAAACATGCTTTAGCACCATACTTATTGAGAATTTCCGCTGCTTTTAAATTACTCTTAAGACCATCATCTGAACTAAAGGATATATATGGCTTATCAATATTTCCAGACAATACCTTGTTAATTGCATCTGTATGCGATAAAAAAGTGTGCTGTTTTGAAAGTAAATTTACTAGTTGGTCAAAATTGGTTTCCTCATCCTCAAAAATATGATGTATGTACAAAAAATGTACTCTAGGGGTTTTAAAAACCTCTTCAAAATCCACATTTCGCTCTTTAAAAGAAATGAGGTCTAATGCAACATTACGGGCCAAGCTTCTAAATTGAGCTTTTTTGGACTGTGCCCAATATTTTTGTAATTCTTCTAGTTTGGTTATGTAGTGCATTTTGATTGTAATTATATACTAAACGGCTGATCCTGGTTAATAGTATGAATATTTATGGAATAAGTGGTACGTGTTATTGCCGCAGAAATGTAGCTTAACTTAAATCGCACAGCAAAGACTTACCATCATATTTTTTTACTGCCTCTAAAAAGATATGAACGGCATCTAAAGATTGTTGTCCGTCGGCAAAGCCAATGATTCCAAATTTAAAATATTTCATGGTCCAACCGTCTTTCTCAAATTGCTTGACGGACACCCAGTTTTTTAAATCTTTAGTAAGGTATAAATGCGCATTATTATCTAAAACACCAGGACCTATTTCTCTTGTTGTAGTGGCTAAATAGGTAGTTTCATCTATTTTTTTGGTATACCAAGCGGGGCCCATTAATTTTTGACCAACTTCAATGGCTTCGGTTTTTCTATCAAAAATAATGTGATGTGAGGGCTCTAAGGGGCTATCCATTAACCAATGAACTTTTTCTTTGGTAAATATAATGCTACATGTTCTGTATTTCTGTTGCCCGTCACCTATCTTTTTAATTTCTGTAAAATCTTTATTGGCTACTAGTAGCCAACTTTCATCCTTAAAATCTCCTGTGCAAACCCAAATTTTGTCGGTATATTCATCATAATAGCAACCATGTACATGTTTTATACTTTTTTTGGGAAAGGTATAAATCTCTTCCCACGAAAGCCCTCCATCTATACTACGGTAAACAGGTACTGTTGTTCTTTCATTATTGGCACCATATTCGCCAAAATAGATATATCCTTCCGGAGTACTATTTATAGATTGGTGCATAACGTTTCTACAATTTCTTAATTTAAGGGTTTCCTTTAAAACTTTGGTGCTGCTATTATAATGATAAACAACACCTTGTCTAATAAGGACTAAATTATTCTGATGATAAAAGACATTACATTTATCCAGCCTTAACAATCTTCGTGTAATTCTGAACAAACCAAAAATTCTTTTTATAATATTTTTTTCAGGAAGTTTAAAACTTAATTCCCCTGTATTTTTTTTTATAAATATTGTCCTATATCTAGAAGAGATAATAGTATCCTTTTCTGCAAAATGAATGATTTCTTTATTAATCTGTTGTATAATTTTCATTTTGTACAATGAGTTGTGGCTTTTAGTAAAAGTTAGGTTTGGTAATTTACCGATCAATCATTTTTTTACCCCTAATTTAATGGCAATCTTTAAAAGGCCTTGCTTAATTTTTTTAATATAATCCGTTTTATGATTTTTAGGATTCAACATCATATTTTCAGCATAGGAAACATAATCTGCATGATTTTTAAATTCAAATTCTTTATTCACAATTGCATTGAACATACTTTCAAAACCCAAGCCTTTTTCATTAGGTAAGTGCCAGATTGTTCTGTGGACATCTTGTGGGTCTATATTTCTATAATAATTGTGGTTAGTCCACATACGCTTTATGTGTTCATCAAGACCTCCTATTTCTGCTTTGTATTTATAATAAAAGTATGATAATACATGAGCTTCTTCATTAAACCTTAGTTCATCATTTTTAAACCTTGCAATTAATTGTTGAAACAACGCAGGGAAATCTTGAGCTACTTTTTTTACAAATGTACCACTGCACAATAATACCTCACCGCCAGAATAATAGGGTGGTTCATTCCTGGAAATTCCAAATTCATTGAAGAGTTCTTTTAATTGATATCCATTTAGACCATTTATACTATATTTTATATCCCTATTAACAACATACGTTAGCGCCATGCCATTCTTATCTAATTTTTCAAATAAGAAATCACAGGATTCACGAAAAATACAGTCAGAATCCAACATTAAAAAACTATCTGTATCTCCAATACTTTTAGATAACTTTTCGATTATAGAAAATTCAAAAAATTGGTTTCTAAAGGTATTGAAGTAACCATTTGGAAGAGGGTATTTATTTTTGACGGTGACTACCTCTATGTTATTTTCCTGAAAAAAGGCTTCAATGTTAAAGCCGTTCACCAAAGGTAAATTGGCAGCATTCGTGAACAAAATATGTTTGTGCTCTTTGTGGAATAACAAAGATGTTTTGAAGAATACAATCACGCATCGCCAATAAATGGCTTGAAATTCTGGTGAGTTGCTCGCTGCTTTTACACTGTTGTTTGGATATTTGGATTTTTCTTCCTCACTATCCAAATATACCCAAGTGGAAATTATTTTATTTTTCAAAATAGATTAGTTTCAAGATTTAACGTGTGAAATGCAATTTTGTTTTAATAGAGCAATGCATCACTTTTTTCTGATAATCTCAATAATTCAGAGATATTTAATTTTTTCAATTCTTTTAAGATTCTATTATCTGCTTTTATGAAACTTGGTGTACAATGCAGGAAAAACTAACTTTATAAGACTTGAGGTAACAAAGAAGGGAACTCGTATAGGAAAATGATTTTTCATTAAATTTAAATTTGACTTAGAGTCTATTCCCGTAGGGTTGTTTAGGTGTTTTAGTCGATTTTTAAATGACATTTTCGAAAAACCTTCATATAGGTAAACATGTTCATTTTCACAAACTCCACAATAATCAGGCATTATTACTACTGGAAGTTTTTCCTTAATGGCCCTTAACGTATAATCGTAGTCTGCTACACCGTGAACATAATCCGTAGATAAAATCCCAATTTTCTTGACCACATTCTTTGCAACAAACATAATGTTGGCATTGCCCAATTCACATTCTTGAATATGACCGCTTGGTACAAGATGTTGATACTTTAACATGAATTTATTCAACAATTTAGCGCCACCATAAGTAAGTTTGCCCGTATTTGGGTCTTTGGTTGATCCTAAGTAAATACCTCCTATACCGTATTTTTTAATTACCTCTTGATGTGTATTCAATAAGTTGCCGAATAAATTTTTGTTAACTATTGTATCATCGTTAAGAAGTAAAAATGTATCATAATCTTTTTTTAATGCTTCGTTCCAAGAATTTCTCATTCCGCCTGCCCAATACAATTGGCCGTTACCTATTAAAATAGTAGCATTTGGGTAATTACTTTTAACACTCTCGGCAGTTCCATCAGTGGAACCATCATCAGTTAAATATATACTTAGGGAAATTTCTTGTTCAAAACCTTTATGTGCTACAAAAAGGGCTTCTAAGGATTTCAGAGTTTTTTCCTTCCTGTTAAAACAAGTAAGTAGTACTGCTATATTTTGCATAAAAATCAAATAGTGTGATCATCTGTTGTAATAGATTCCAAAGTTTTGATTCTACCATTTATAGCTCCCTGAAACATACAGAAAAATGTAAATAATTCTAAAGAACCCTCCATAATTGGTTCTACGAAAAATTGCAGCATAAAACCCATGGTGTAAACTAAAACTTGATTTTTAAACGCTAAATTTTCCAATTTATTCTGTAGTAGACTAAATGTGTTTTTGAGGGATATTATTGTATATATAATAAGTAGTATAAATGAAATGACTGTTCCGGTTCTGGCCACATCTAACCATAGATTATGAGATAATCCAAACTCTTTTACACTCCACCCTAAAGGTTCCTTAAATAAATATTCAATGGATAGTGCCCATCTTTGAGTACGTCCTCCGGCTGTTGCAGCTCCATACTCCTTACTTTCCATTCTGCCAGCATATGCACTTAAAAGGTCAGAGTTGAAATCTAAATTTAAATATGAAATAGCTAAATTTATAAGTACCAGAACACTAACAACTATCAATATTTTGTTTTTTACGGAAACCGATGTAAATAAAAATAGAATACTTGCGATCAGGGTAAGTAAACTAATTATAATCTGGGTTCTACTTCCTAACCTCAATACACATGCTATAGAGGCTATATAAATGGCTATAAGTACAATGTTGTATACTTTTTTTCTTGTTTTAAAGGAAAATAATAATATTGCAGGTATACACATGTTGGCAAATAAATAAACTGCGGTACCTGTTGCATTTTGTGTGTTTCCCCAAATGGAAGGTACATCTCTGTCCAAAGCAATAAAACCATAGTTTATAATATTTGATAATACTGATATTAGTGCAATGCTGGAATAAATAACGGCAACTATCAAAAAAAGATTACTAAGCTCATTACTATCTTTGAATTTTGATGAAATATGCTTTCCTAAAAGATAAAAAGCAAATGGGAATAGGGCGTATATACCAATATATTGTACACCACTAGTTGGGTCAAAAGCATAAAATATGGCATAAATCAACGAAAACATTATTAAAACCACGCTAGATTTATCGGTTAATTGAAATATATCTTTTCCTAAAGAAATTAGATAAATCAAAAGCAAATACCCAAATATAAAACCATAATGCATTGGGTCTATCATGTAACCACTAAGTAGAATAAATGGGGCTAAACCCATCTTTTTAATTAAATGCATATATACTTAATAGATTTATAGGGGAAGTTTATATTTACGCTTACAATATTACGATTTTTTTTTAGTTAGGTATTTTAAAATAAAACGAATGGAAATCAAAAAGAAGATAATTCTTAGGCCTGTAGGTGGACTTTGCAACCGTCTTAGGGCGTTAGATTCATTTATTGAGATATGTAAAGATTATAATTTTGATTTGGAAGTTTTATGGACAACGGATGTAACTCTCAACTCATCGTTTGATAGTCTTTTTGGCCCAATATCTTTTAAGAATATTAATGTGACTATTGTTAATTGCCCTGATGGATTTCCTGAGAAAAATTTAGTTAAAATTGGAAAGTCCAGTAGTGGAGAGTTTGCTATTAATTTAAACAAAACTAGTAACTCTGTAAAGAATTATATCAAAAAATTAGTTGCCGGTCAAAACTTATCAATAAAACACAAGGAAATTTTAGCTGAGATTAATAGCTTGAGTTTTGACGCCATTATTCGTAATGAAAACTTAGATAAATTATACCTTCAAAACTCAACTTTGGAAACGAATATTAGGGTCTTGGACCAAAACTTTATAGATAAAATAACGCCAATCATAAAAGACGCAGTTAATATAAACGATAATTTATATATTAATTGTTGTTATCGTGTTGCCCAATTGAATTCTAATTATGATTATTTAAAACCAACTAAAAGTATAAGTCAAAAAATTAAGAGTATCTCTGCTAATTTTAGCAAGACAATGGTAGGCCTACATGTTCGTAGAACTGACCATGTAGCCTCTAAAGCTCTTAGTTCCAATGATAAGTTTAAAAAAGTTGTGGATGCCGAAATAAAGAATAATGCTGAGGTAAAATTTTACCTTTCTACAGATGACCCTGTATTTAAAGATGATTTTATAAAAGCTTATCCTAATAAAATAATTACCAATGATGTAAATTCATATGACAGAAATAATTCATTGGCCATACAAGATGCTGTGGTGGATTTATTTTGTTTGTCGAAAACAAATAAAATTTACGGCTCGCATCAAAGTTCATTTAGTCAAACAGCTGCTGATATTGGGGGTAAAAAAGAAATTATCGTATAGTTATGACGCTGTACTACCAAGAGGATTTTAATTTAACTTTTTAATAAAGGTATCTACATCGGTAAAAAGGTGTGCGTTTTCTTTTATCCATTCAAAATCCTTATTCCACCATTTAAAATCTAGCAAATATTTAATTTGTGGCTCGGGAAACCTGTATTTAATGACCTTAGCAGGTACACCCCCTACAATGGCGTAAGGTGGAACATTTTTAGTCACAGTTGCTCCGGTGGCAATAATAGCACCATCACCAATTGTGACCCCGTCCAAAAGCGTTACGTTAGCCCCGATCCAAACATCGTTTCCAATTATTATTGTGTAAGGTTCATTTCCTTTAGTTGGAGTTGGGAACTCTGGAAACAATTGTTTTTGGGTAAAACTAAAACCAACTTGCTTTCTTGTTGAAAAAAAAGAGGGATGGGTACTTACAAAAGTATGTGTAGGATGATTTCCAAATACACATTTTACATCTGGCCCTATTGAAGAAAATTTTCCAATTTTTGCATTCATGATTATGGTATCCCTTCCTAAATAAGATGCAAACCCAAGTTTACTGTTAATAAGTGCAGCTCTGGTAGATAACAAGTTGTGGCCTTCAAAAATAGAATTTTTTGAAAATTCGCAATTTATACCAAAGTAAATATTCTTTTTTTTGGATAATGATTTTTTCATCCAAAATTGGTATAAAAAAGCCCCTAATCTATGTACGTAGTAATTCAATTTTCTTTATAAATTTTGCAGGGTTTCCACCCCATATCTCATTGTCCGGTACCGACTTTGTTACGACTGAACCTGCTCCAATAATAGAGTTCTCGCCAATAGTTATCCCTTTAAGTATAATGCTATGTGCACCAATAAAGGTATTATTTTTAATATGAATTGCCTTTGTGTTGGGAATATCTGTTTCTGATTTTTTTCTTAAGCTGGGCTGTAAAGAATGAAAATCTGTATCGTATATTTTAACACTACCACCAATTTTAACGTTTTCTCCAATAGTTACATTGTCATGGGCAATTATTGTTGCATTTGACATTCCTGTATAATTACCAATTTTCAACCTTCCGGAAACACCTAAATCAATAATCATTTTAGAATCTCCACCAATAGGGTTGGATCTTCTTGAAGAATTAAATTTAACTTGGGTTCCTAATTCTAATGTACCTTGGCCGGTAATCAAAATTATACCGGATATTTTTGGGAAATCCGTATAAATTATATCCTTGCGTTTAAAAGTTATCTTATTAATAATAAGATTTTTAAATGCGTAAATTTTCCAGTAAATATTTAAAATAAAGTTCATATTAATTACCAATAACAACCTTCTTCAACAGCATCTTTTTTAGCGGGTGTTTCACTTGATAAAGGACGACTCCAATGTTCGTTATATAGTTCTGAAATTTCTGGATGATTATCCCAACGCGATCCTTTAATGCCAAATAAAATTTGTGTTGCACCGCCCATATGAATAGCTTGTTTACCCGATCTTTTCGCGTGTGCTCCAAGTGATAGTCCATATGCTCCACAACCAATAATAGCTACATCATAGTCAATTTGGTCCATTTGCCCTTTCATATATTCTAACGCCTCAAACCAAGAATTGAAATCGCTAGATTGCCCCGCAATAGTCTGGACAGCTTTAATGGTTTTTAATTCAAAATCAGGTAACACATTTTGATTTTCAAATAACATTTGTCTCTTTGCATATTGATTAACTATACTTTCTTCAAATGGATGAATTACCAATACCTTTTTTCCTCTTAATGCCTTGCTCCATGGATTAAGATGATAATAAGGTTCAATGTCCTTTAGAGGGATTTTTATAAAGTTTTTAATTTCTTCTCTAAGTAAGTATTTTTCTTTAAGCCAAATCCCTAAAATATCTATTTGTTTGATATCCGTAAGTGCTTGTTTGGCAAAATTTTCCACAATTCCTTTATCTGCAGGAAATATGCCCGCATTTACGTGTGCTTGCTGAATTACATTACTATTAATTTCAAGATTGTTAGTTTTTCCCTTTACATAATCAACATATTTGTTTACTCCTTTACTAGTATTTAAAAATGCAGAAATACACTCGAACTCTACCGCACCTATTCTTGCCACTAAAAAGGGTTTGTTGCCGGATAATAAACTATTAATTTGATCTGAAGCCTTTTGTTCCTTGAAATCAAACTCCAAGTCTTGTGTATTATTAACAAGATAGGAATATAGTTTTCTTAATATTTTCAATATAATTTCCATTCGTTATTTTTTGCCCAATCTGTTTTTGATAAAGTTTTTTAAATAATTAAAATCGTTTCTATTGGTCAAGTAGGCTAAGGAATAAAATGATAATATTCCTACTATCGTAGCAATTATGATTTTAAAATATAACGAATTTATATTGGAATTTATATATGTCAAGGACAAGAAAATTGTAATAGAGACAATTAAATAGATATAAAGGCCCGATAGTTGTTTTTTGATTCCATATCCTAAAAATTTACCTGGATAATAAGCATTGATAATAAAGTGAATTATGGAAGTAACTGCTTCTGCCGCTGCAATATAAATAATGCCAAAAGGTAAGGCTGCAACAATTAATACAACTCGTATAATTATTTTAATATAATGTTGCCTTAGCACCAGGTTCGTCTTATTCAAAACATATAAAATATTAATATTGACACTTATCAAATTATTAAAGTATCTAGAAATACAGAAAAGTTGTAAAATTGGAACTACTGCAATCCATTTATCTGTTAATAGGAGAAGTACAATAGGTTCTGCTAAAACAGCAAGTATAACTGTAATTGGCAGGGTAATTAAATGTAACAGTTTCATTACCCTTTCAAATTCATACTTTAAACTCTCGTTGTCCTTGTTTTTGGCCAAAGAGGGTAGGAGCACGTTATCTAAAACAGAACCAAGTGTACCTATAGCCACATCAGGAAACTGCATGCCACGTGTATAAAAGCCTAAATCAGCTGTACTAACGACTTTAGCTATGAAAAGTGATGAGAATTTACCAACAACAACATTTAATAAATTGGAAACCATAAGATTTGATCCAAACCTAAACAGATTTTTAAATGATGCTTTTGAGAAATATATCTGATATTTATACGTGTTGCTTATCGTAAAAAATATCAGCATTAATATTGACCTTGAAAGATATTGGAAAACTAAAGACCAAACACCAAAACCATTATATGCAAGAAAAATAGCGAACAGTCCACTTAAAATTATTGCACTTGAATTTATTTTTGCAATAGTCTTAAAATCTAAGTCTATACTTAGTAGTGTATTAGGAATTGCAAATAATGAATTGGAGATTAATACTAGAGCAAGTACCCGTAGAAGGGGAACTAAACTAGGTTCTCCATAAAATGAACTAATAAAGGGAGCACAGAACCATAGAATTATATATATAGTTGACGCTATTACCAAATTAAAGGTAAATACGGTGCTTATATCATCCTTGGATTTATCATTCTTTTGAATAAGTGCTTTAGTAAAACCAGAATCAATTAATATCTGGGCAACGGCAGTAAAGACCAATAAAATACCTACAATACCATAATCACTTGGGCTTAAAATTCTTGCTAGAATTATGCCAATACAAAACTGTACACCCTCATTCCCAAATTTTTCAATGCTATTCCATATAAATGCAGCTGATTTTGATTTGGTCATTATAAAAATTTAAATAGTATGAAAGGGTAAAACAATTATAAATTTTTATAATCGTCAAAAAATAGACAGTAATTATTTAACTATTTTTACTTAAATACCAATTGTAAAGATTAAGTATACCTTCTTCCAATTCAATTTTATGTTTCCAGCCTAAAGCATTTAATTTTTTAACACTGGTTAGTTTTTTTAATGTTCCATCTGGTTTATTGGTGTTAAAATAAAATTCACCTTCAAAACCTATTTTTGATTTTATGGTATATGCCAATTCTGAAATACTGATATCCTTTCCTGTACCAATATTAATATGGGTATTTCTAATTTCAGCGGTTCCGGCCTCAAAGGTATCTTTGAAGTTTCTATTCTCCATTAGAAATACGCAGGCATCTGCCATATCTTCTGACCATAAAAATTCTCGCATAGGCTTACCGCTACCCCAAATTTCTACAGTTACTTTACCGGTATCGTTTTTAGAAATACCGTATTTGTTAAGTTTGGATATTTTGTCCTCGATATTATTTTTAGAATTGATCCCTTCAATTGGTAGGTAATCCAAATCTTGGTCTATAGTATGCCAATCATTTTGTTCAAAAGCCTTTCCCAAGTGAATTTTTCTTATCAAGGCAGGTAATACATGTGATTTTTCCAAATCAAAATTATCATTTGGACCATATAAATTGGTAGGCATAACAGATATGTAATTGGTGCCATATTGTAGATTATAGCTTTCACATAACTTGATTCCTGCAATTTTAGCTACTGCATATGGCTCGTTTGTATATTCCAAAACATCTGTTAGCAAATATGATTCGTCCATAGGTTGAGGACATGATTTTGGATATATACATGTACTTCCTAAAAACATTAATTTCTTAACATTATTAAGGTAGCTTTGATGTACAACGTTATTTTGTATCATCAAATTTGCATAAATAAAATCTGCCCTATAGGTGTTATTTGCAACAATGCCGCCCACTTTCGCGGCGGCAAGAAAAACGTAGTCTGGTTTTTCCTCAGCGAAAAAACCAGCTACAGCTTCTGTATTCGTTAAATCAAGTTCTGCATGTGTACGAAAAATTAAGTTGGTGTAACCTCTTTCCTTTAGTTTAAGAACCAAAGCACTACCTACCAAACCTCGATGACCTGCTACATAAATTTTTGAATTTTTCTCCATTCTTTTTATTCGAAGTAATTTAGGATACGGTATCCGCCATCTTTTAAATATTGATCTTTTTGCATCAATTTTACATCACTTTGCATCATATCCTTGACAAGGTCTACTAAGTCGTATTCTGGTTTCCAACCTAACTTATTGTTTGCTTTGCTAGGATCACCTATTAATAAGTCTACTTCTGTAGGTCTAAAATATTTAGGGTCTACGGCCAAAACTTCCTTGCCAATTTCCAATTGATAATCTGGGTTGCTACATTTAGCAACATAAGCTTTTTCATCAACACCAGTTCCTTTAAATTCTAATTCTATACCAACTTCATTAAAGCACATTCTAACAAAATCCCTCACCGGTGTAGTTTTTCCTGTAGCTATTACCCAATCCTCTGCTTCTTCGGCTTGCAAAATCATCCACATCATTCTTACATAATCCTTTGCATGGCCCCAATCTCTTTGAGCATCTAAATTACCTAGATACATTTTGTCTTGAAGTCCCAAAGCTATTCTTGAAGTTGCGCGTGTAATTTTACGTGTAACGAAAGTTTCTCCTCTAATTGGTGACTCATGGTTGAATAAAATACCATTACATGCATACATTCCATATGCTTCACGATAATTCACAGTGATCCAATAAGCGTACATTTTTGCTACAGCGTACGGACTACGTGGGTAAAAAGGTGTAGTTTCACTTTGAGGTACTTCTTGCACTTTTCCATACAACTCAGAAGTTGATGCTTGGTATATGCGCGTCTTCTCAGTTAATCCTAATAATCTTACGGCATCTAAAATTCTTAAGGTTCCAAGACCATCTGCATTACCAGTATATTCAGGCGTTTCAAAAGAAACTGCAACGTGGCTCATAGCTGCCAAATTATAAATCTCATCTGGCTGTATTTCTTGAATAAGTCTAATTAGGTTGGTACTATCCGTCATATCTCCATAATGAAGCACAAAATTTCTTTCTGTTTCATGTGGGTCTTGATATAAATGATCTATACGGTCAGTATTGAATAAAGAAGAACGTCTTTTTAGACCATGAACTTCGTAACCTTTCTTTAAAAGAAACTCACTTAAATATGCGCCATCTTGTCCGGTAACTCCTGTGATTAGTGCGACTTTTTTCATAAATAGAAATTGGTTTGTATTTGTATTTTATTTTAAATGCTTTTTTGAGCTAATATGTTCTTTAACGTCATAAACCTGATTAAATTTTGCAAAACTACAAAATACCTTATATTCATCTTTGTAATTTGAATATAATATGGATATAATACCACTATATTGGTTATAGGTGTATACAGTAATTGTTTTTAAGGCTCAAAATCAAAAATTATTCGGTGGTAAGCTAATTACTAAAATTTGCTTTTTAAATAATTTTTATAATGATTTATGTCGGTAATTTTTTCCGTTAAAGATTTCCAATTAAATATTTCTTTACAAATGAACATATCATATTTGGTGTTGTTTATGATTGTTTCATTTACTTTTAATGGAAACTTGATTTCAGATACTTTATTGTTTAAATAATGTGGGGGAGAATGGGTATGTGTTCCTTCAGCATCAAATCCTATGTTCTTTACTAGATTTTTACTGGGTACAATACTATAGCCTTTATTTATAAATTGAGTAAATGCCCAAGGAAAGTCCCAAGCATCAATTTCATCATTTAAACTTTGGGCTACTTTATTATGCAGTCCTATAACAGAAGCTTTGTCCCATTTATGACCACTAGAAATGTACGATAGTGGATCAGTAGAATTAAAGTCCTTTAAAACTTCTTTGTACTTCTCCCATCTACTCTTCCAAGTGGCCCAGCCCCATGTAAACGAGTATCCTGCATAAAAGTAATCTTCGTTTTTTACAGCTAGTTTTTCATTTAAATTAATTCCGGTGATACTGAAAACATCATTCTTGTTTTGATAATGTTTTAAAAAATAATCGCAGAATCTAAAAAAGCTTGGTGTAGGTAGTATATCATCTTCAAGGATAATTCCTTGTTCTTCATTTTCAAAAAACCAATTAATAGCGGATAATGGCCCATACTTACAACCTAAATTCTTATCTGAAAATTTGGTGATTATTTCACAATCCCAATCAACTTCTTTTAGAATATAATTGCGTACTTCTTCAGTTAAAACTGAATCTGTCTCGTTTGTAGGTCTTGGGCCATCTGCCGCTACATATAGTTTTTTAGGAGCGTAAGCTTTTATTGCTGGTAATACTTTTTTGACTTTATCAATTCTATTGAAGACTATCAATAGAATTGAAGAATTACCACTATCCAAATTGTTCATTAGCATCTAAATGGTTTAATTTTTAAATATAACGAACAACTACCCTAAAAATTCTGTTAGCTGATTCTATTTTTTAGTAAACACTATTAATTCGGAATTAAAAAGTCTACCAAAGAAAAGACAGTGTTTCCAAAGTCAAAATTTAATACATTGCCGTTTCTTGAATCCCATAAGGTCGAAACATTATTTACTCTACAGTCTATCATTTTATTGCCGTAATTAGGACGGTTTGCAGCAAAAAGACCTAAAGATAAGTTTTCAAAAGTTACATTCTGGAACGTATTGTTCTCTGCTGGAGAACCACTTCTTTCCAAATGATGGAACACAACACCGTACATACAATCTTTTATTTCACCATTAATGAACATATTATTGTTACCTGCGTTAGTTTGATTGTAAACATTCCATTCACTGGTATCACCTCTATCCCATTCCAAGAACTGAATTCCATTACCATTGGTTATTGAGAAGTTTTCAAATCTATTGTTCGTGGCTCCATTTGCAATTTGGATGGCATTGTGGTATTGTTGTTCCGGGAAATTTCCAGTTATGGAGAAATCCTTAAAAACATTTCCTTCAACACCTGCATAAGACAGTTCTAAACTTGTATTTATTATTTTGAAATTTGTAAATACATTATTGTTCATTTTGTGGAAACCTCCTAAGCCATGGCCTGGGTGTTCCAAATCACCAACTTTTTCAACAATTAAATTGTCAATTCTGTTTCCACTACTGTCTCCCCATAAGAATACATAATAATCACATGCATTGATATTGTTATCAGAATAGACTTGATTGTTCAAAATAGTATTATTGTCACATGAATCAAACAATAGTCCACCTGTACCTGCATTAATAACAATTGAATTTGTTATATATGATTCATCTAAGTAATAACTTGGGAATGCCCTACCACTTTGGGATTTAATTTCGGATGCAATATTGACAGCAATAATATTGTCCAATTTTATATGGGACGCCCTATTACTATATACACCATAAGACATTTTCCTTATTTGGAAATTACTAATGTTAATATACTGTTTTTCAATAATTATGGCACTACCAGCTCTATTTTCCCTAGCTTCATTAATACCAGATAATGTAGGTAGGTAATTAACATTTACATTGTCGTTTTGGTTTTTGTAGTCCTGATAGGACACCGTTGCAGAATTTGAAGCTACAACATCTCCTGGTTCAGAAGTATAACCTATGAACGAAATAGGCTGGTTCTCATTACCTGAATTACTTACCTCTAAATGTCTGTTACCATAATCACCTGCTTTTACGTAAACTATATCTCCAGCTCTTGCTGTTCTAAAGGCATGTGCTATATCCCATGATGACTGCTCACTACGTCCATCATTAGAGGAATTACCATTGGTCGTTACAAAGTATATATTTTCTCCGGTAGTTGGTAGTTCAATTTTACTTACGGTAACCGTACCTTCTTCTGTTGTTACTTCTCCGTCCTCATTAACCTCCTCGGTTACATAAGTAAACGTATCTGTTTCTTCTTCCGTAGTATTATCAGTTTCAGTATTTGTGGTTTCAGGTTCTGAAGTTTCCGGTTCTGAAGTTTCCGGTTCTGTTGTAGTTGTTTCAGGCTCGGTTACTGGAGTCTCTGTTTCTTCAGTTGTAGTCTCAGGCTCTTCAGTTGTCTCTGGTTCGGGTTCCGATACTGGAGTATTGCTGCTTTCATTTGTCACTGGCTCTGCCGACTTTGGCGTGTACGTCAGTGTATTGTCATCATTAATAGTAATTAAACCGGATTTGGGTAAGGAGGTTTCAATAATTCTAACATTGTTTAGATTATCAAAACGATCGTTTTGTAGTACATCCAAAACAATAGCGTTATTACTATTTAAAATAAAGGTGTCATCCAAAACCCTATTTTCTATACCTGCTGTAGGATTGGAATTATTGATAACATAATCAGATAAGATATCAGAATCTTTACTGCATGATGTCAAAAAAAGAAAGATAAAAGAGAGTAGGGACACTGTTGTAGGTAATTTTAGGCTAAGCTTCATAACAAGGATAAGATTTAAACGATTTACACTAATTTGGGGATTCAAAAATATTTATTTAATTTTTATCATCGATGAAATTCACATTTTATTCGATGAATTACCCAAACATTACGTTTCGTCTCAACCATTTAGATTTTTTAAAAGTCTATATTTCGATGAAATGCAGCTTTTATTAACATTTTTAAGAAAAAAAATTGAATTTAGCTCGTTTTTGGCATTTTTTTTTGATTCATATGCCTATATATTTTTGCTCATAAGATGATTCATTATCTAATTAAACTAAAGTGACCACTAAATTGAATGGGTTCACTATTGATTTCATCAATTAAATTTACTTTAAACCAATAGTCTGATGCTGTCATTAAACTATTGTTGTAGGTACCGTCCCAACCAGGTCCTAATGGATCTAGTTTAGTAAGTAATTTTCCGTGCCTGTCATAAATGTAAATATCTAATTGTGATGTTACATTTAAATTTTCTACACCTAAGGGTTTCCATGTTTCATTGGCTCCATCTCCATTAGGACTAAAAAATGTTGGGTAGTTTACGATTAAGAATGGAGCGCTGGCCACAGTAAATTCACAGGAAGATTTAGACCTTACATATCCTGTATATATACCGCCATCTACATTTTCAAAAATATTATCATCTTGATATGGTCCTTCAGCACTTGTAATACTATATTCAAACTGATCAAATACTAATGGATTTTCATCTACGATCAATCTGACTCGGTTGCCAGAATCCAATATGTAACCTTTTGCTGTTACTTCTACTTCAAGTGCTGTAGGTTGTAGTACCTCCTCTACCGTTGTGGAATATGTTGCAAATCCGCCACATTCCATAGCGTCCCCAATTTCATAAATTTCCAAAGTATAGGTACCTGCTGATGTAATTTCAAATATTGCCTCTTCAATACCATCATTATCTACATCATTGTCCGGTGTCCAGTCATATCTATAATTGGGGCCTAAATCTTCTCCTAAATATATGGTTTCTAAACGTCCTGTTTCTTCCGAACAAAGGCTTAACGAAGAAGGAATGTCTAATATTGGTTCATTTAAAATAATTACGTCAAAAGAGGTCTCATTGGCACAATTTGGGTTATTTTCCGCTTCGGCATAGATATAAATGGTCTGTGACGTTGTAATTTGATCACCTTCACTTAATTCTGTTCCTGATCTATTTGGGCCAGTAAAATAACTTTGATTATCCGGTAGTGACGGCAAAATGTAAAATTCACAAGATTCTACATTCTGTACCATATCTACTGTAGGAATTTGTGTTATCGTAAGCGTCACTGAAACTCTTTCACTGGAACATGAGGTAATGGGGTCAAAAATTTCCGCGTAATATAAATATTGACCAGCGGCTGTTTCATTTGGTGTAAACATGTTACCTGTAGCTACGGGGGCACCTCCGTTATCAGTAGTATACCAATTTATAATTTGATTAATAGGAGGCGTGTCTACCGATAAGCTGGCGGTAGCTTCTCCACTACAATTAAAACCATCTACAGGGTTGGTAGGGGCTGATAATGTAGGGCAGGTGCAATTTGGCGCGGTAACCGGCAATGTAGCTGTACAACCATTATTGTCCACTGTAATGGTAATATCGGTTCCGGCCGGTATGTCAATGATTCTATCGTTTCCAACAACTGTTCCCGCCGTAGTGGTCAGTATACCGGTTAATGGCTGTAAGGTTACTTCATAATTTAATAAATCTACCGTACATGTATTTGAAATTATAGTTGGTGTAGGGGAGGTGTTGATGGTAACATCAAAACTAGTTTCATCGGTACAATTTGGGTTTGTGCCACTTTCAGCAAAGATATAAATGGTCTGTGAACTTGTAATTAGGTCACCTGGATTCAACATTGTTCCTGTTGCATTAGGTCCTGTATAGTAAATGTTACCGGGATTTATTGCAGGTAACGTGTAGGAATCACAAGAAGCTGGCGGGTTGGCTAAACTATCTGCTGTTGGTGTATTTATAATAGTCAGCGTTACTTCTGTTCTAATACTTGCGCATGAGGAAACGGAATCAAAAGTTTCCACAAAATAAGAATAGGTTCCCGCTATGGTTTCGGTTGGGGTAAATGTATTTCCAGTACCTAATAAGGTTCCTCCACTTGCTAAATCATACCAATTAAGGGTGTCTCCTCCGGTTGTGGGTAAATTTGCCGTAAATGTAGCTGTTGGTTGTCCAAAACAGTTGCTTATATCCTGTGTGTTTTCTGGAGCATCCAATGTTGGGCAATTACAATTAGGTGCCGTAATATCTAAATTCGTTATACACCCATTATTGGTAGCTGTTACCGTAATATTGGTCCCAGCCGGTATATCCGTTATGGTATCATTACCAACTACCGTACCAGCTGTAGTAGATAGTGTTCCTACAAAAGGTTGGAACGTAACTTCATAAGTCAATAGATCGTTAGAACAATCATTTGATATAGGAACGAGGCTAGGAGTGGTATCAATATTCAGTACAAAACTACTTTCATCCGTGCAATTAGGGGTGGTACCTGTTTCAGTATATACATATATGGTTTGTGAAGTGGTGATAACATCACCGGCATTTAATAAAGTTCCAGAGCCACCCGTACCAGTGTAATAGTTATTGCCGGCAGATAAGACGGGTAGGGTATAGGAATCGCAAATACTTGTAGGTACAGTAATTACGTCAGCAGTAACAGATGGATTGATTGTATACGTAACTGCAGTTCTTGTAGCACTTACACAACCAGAAACAGATGATGAAGCTTCTGCATAATAAGTATATGTATTAGCAGTCGTTTCCGTAGAAGTATAGGCTAGCCCTGACCCCAATGAAACTCCACCGGTAGGGTTGCTAAACCAATTTATAGTATCACCGGTACCCAGAGGATCTAGCTCAACACTAATTGCAATATTTGCACTACCTTCACAAACAGATTGGTTCGTTGGGTTTATAGGCTCATTGGGTAATGCATTAAGGGTAACTGTTGCTGAAGTAGCTGGCGTTAAAGTAAGAACACAAGATGAAATGCTATCTTCAATACTAATAATAGATAGGTTGGTATCAGTTGTAGGTGCGGTTATAGTAATTGATTCATTACCTGTTGCATCAAGAGTGATAACTGATGTTGTAACGCCGCCATCTAAACTATAACTAATAATGTCGTTAGGATCGCCTGTCAAACTAAAAACAGCATCTTCTCCTTCGCAAATAGATGCATTTACGGCAACTGGAGTTACAATAGTTGGTCCAGTAGTTACCGATAAAGTAGCCGTTTCCTCTACATAACATAAATAATCATCACCCCACGTCCTTATTCTATATAGGTTACTATCTTGTGCAGCGGTAACTGCAGTTATTGTTAAATCTGCTGTTGCAGTACCGGAAAAAGGACTTGTTTCAGTTAATAAATTATAAGTAGCACCTCCATCTGTACTCTCGTACCATTCATAGATTATTACACCAGTTGTACGTGTAGCGGTTGCACTAAAGGTTACATTGCCGCCCTCACAGCTAGTTTCATTATTTAAAGGGCTAAGAAGTACTGGAGCTGCAGGTGTAATAATGGGCAAACCGGCATTTACAGGTGGGGTATAACCATTTGTTCCCGTAACTAGACCGTTACCGTCTACCACTGGCACACCATTACCTACATAACCATCATTGTCATCATTGGTATACCCTGCTTCCGTAGCATCAGGACATCCATCATCATCCGAATCAAAATCTAAACAATCTATTAGACCATCTAGGTCAGTATCCTTATTTATTCGAATATGGTCATAATTTCCTTGCTGTTGGTTTAAAGCGGCGTTAGCCTGGTGTATAATACGAATTATTAAATGTTCACCTATTGAAGCTGGATCCGTAGAAGGGTTTACGGAAAAAGAAAAATCTTTCCATTGACCATTAGGTGTTTCTTCTGGATTAATAATTAATTCATTAATAACTGTATATGTACCTCCTGAAAAATACCCGGCTTGTATGGTGCTAGTTCCGTCATTTCTACCTGAGTCTACTTGATCAACGCCATCACCAACGGCAATGGTAACTTCATAACCACCTTCCTCTATAATAATGGAATTTGCATTACCTGCTAGTGTTGGTAAATCTTGGGTAATGGTAGCATCTCCCCCTAGAAATAAAAAAGTATCATCGAACATGGTACCAATAGGGTTGCCAATGTCGTCTGGTATATCAATTAAACCTGTGCCATCAGTCACAAAATTTGGTGAAAATGTAGGTCCATAAGTTTCTGCATTGGGCATATGTAAACCACCCCCAACTCCTGTGTAATTCCAAAAGTTTACAATATTATCATATGGGAAACCGGGAGCGAAAAATGTTTGGGGAGAAAATTCAAAGTTGTAATATCCTCTTATATTTATATTGCTTGTAAGGTCGCACCCTTCATCTATATCCGTTAAGCCGTCATTGTCGTCATCAAGATCAATATTTGTTTGCAGGGTATTGGTTGCGTCATAATAGAAAAAATTACCATCTTCAACGCCATCATTGTCGCTATCAATTAACGTACATTGATTTTCGAAATCTACTACTGCATAACTACTTCCCAGGTACCCGCCGGCACCTGTTACCAATCCGTTAGCGTCAATATTTGGCAAGTTGCCCAATCTACCACCGCCAATATCCGTATATCCTGCTTCTTCAACATCATTGCAACCATCGTCATCAGAGTCAATATCCATACAGTCAGATATTCCATCACCATCCGTATCTTTTACAATTTTAATATTGTCATAATTACCCTGTAATTGTAATAAGGCCAGATTAGATACATGTTCTATACGAACTGCAATAGCTTGCCCTAAAGCGGGATCACCAGCATTTACTTCTCCATTTACGGTAAAACTCGTCCAAAAGCCGTTGGGGGTTTCAGAACTTTCAACGGTAAGTGATCCATTGGTTATGGGTTGAAAATTATCTGGGTTTCCGTCATGATAACCAATTTCTATAATGGATTGTCCATCATTTCTGTAAAAATTATCATATTCTATCCCATCACCAATTGAAATGGACAAATCATAATGTCCTATTTCATATGTTCCGTAAACCGTTCTGGAAACAATGCTTGCATCTCCATTAATATAGGCATAAGTAGTACCTTCAGCAGCGTTATAATGGTTTGTGCCATCTAAAGTAGTTTCTATTCCCGGTGTGCCTCCTAAAGAATAATCGTTCCAACCGGCTACAGGATAATTTGGTAGATCGGCTAATTCTAACCCGCTATTGACAATTTGTATTTCACATTCATATTGATCTGTAATACCATCATTGTCATCATCCAAGTCAATATCATTTGGTACCCCGTCTGCATCAAAATCGTTATAATTTGTAGTACAGGTATTTATGGTGTTATCTATTACTGCAATCTTGTTGCCTGTATACCCGCCTGCTCCTGTAACCAGGCCATTTGCATCTATATTAGGTAAACCTCCAAGAACACCGCCACCTGCATCTGCATGGCCGGCTTCAACTACATCAAAACAGCCATCAGCATCATCATCAGAATTTAAGTCCGTACAGTTTGGCGCCCCGTCACCGTCCGTATCTATTTTTAATTCAAAACCATCATATGCGGCCCTAGTATCACTAAAGCCAATACCTGTATGTGTAACCCGAATTAAGATTCCTTGATTAAGTGCTGGGGATCCATTTGGTATATTAAACGCAATTGTAAATCGATTCCATCCTTCGGGCGTAAGAGCGCCGTCAACAGTAATGCTTGCTCCAGCAATCGGTTGAAATGAAGCGGCATCGTCTCCATAACCCATTTCTATATCACTAATACCATCATTTCTACTATCAATTGTCCCAACTCCGTCACCAACATAAAACGAAAGAATATAATTGGTTTCTTGATAAACCGCTAGCGGTCTATTTGTTATTGCTGTAGCTGAGGGTATGGTTAAATAATTATTTAAAAAGAAATATTGATTTCCTTCAGGTGTATAAGGAAATGCACCTGTTGGGGATGGAGTTTCTATACCTGCACCTACATCACTAACCACTTCCCAATCAATAGCATCTGTAGGGTCGTTTTCAAATCCGGGATTTCGGATTGGGACTTCACATTCTACACTGTCTAAAATACCATCATTGTCATCATCCAAATCACATACATCACCAACTCCATCACCATCAAAATCCAAATTATTGACGTCAACTGTATTCATACAGGTATCAACCCCATCTAGGATGCCATCATTATCTGCATCTTGCGCATAAAATGATAGGGTAAAAATGAAGAATAATATTGTCAGGAAACTTTTTCTTTTCAACATAGTAGGTAATTAAGAGCTATTGAATCTATGTTCTAGTAGAAACAATACATGTAAAAATAGGCTGCAATTTTTATAAATGTTTTATTGATCGCCAAACGACAAAATTAATGGATAACAGTATGTATATCTGGTTTATTTTTAAATGATTATCAACAAAAAGGCCAAGAATGAAACATTCTTGGCCTTTTCAAAAATTTGTGTGGATTGTATCTTATTTCTTACCAATTTGGTAATAAGTAAATCCTTTTTCCTCCATCCTTAATGCGGTATATTGATTTCTGCCATCAAAGATTACCGGTTCGTTAAGCCTTACTTTTAATTCCTCAAAATCTGGAGATCTAAACTCTTTCCACTCGGTAAGAAGTATCATGGCATCGGCATTTTTAAGCGTATCATATTTAGAGTCATAATAGGATACATTTTGCACATCCTTTAAATAAAAGATTTTTGCTTCATGCATAGCCTTAGGGTCATAGGCCTGTATTTTGGCACCTCTTTTTACTAGTTCCTTAATGATGTATATTGCAGGTGCTTCACGCATATCATCGGTTTCCGGTTTAAATGCAAGGCCCCAAACGGAAAATGTTTTGCCGGTTAAATCTTCTCCAAAATGAGCAATGACTTTATTGGCTATAACAAATTTTTGATCATCATTAACCTGTTCCACCGCTTCTATTAAGCGCGGAGTATACCCATGTTGTTGTGCAGAACGCTTTAACGCTTTTACATCTTTTGGGAAACATGACCCCCCATATCCACTACCAGGGTATATAAAACTATACCCAATGCGGCTATCACTACCAATACCTACTCTAACTTTATTTACATCCGCACCTACCAATTCACAAATATTGGCCACCTCGTTCATAAACGAAATTTTAGTAGCCAGCATGGCATTTGCCACATATTTGGTCATTTCTGCGGAACGGACATCCATAGAAATCATTCTGTTTTGAGTTCTAAAGAAGGGCGCATACAAGGCTTTCATTTGTTCCTCAGCTTCTTGAGATTCTACACCTATAACAACACGGTCAGGCTTCATAAAATCATTGATTGCATCTCCTTCTTTTAGAAATTCTGGATTAGAGACTACTTCAAAAGGAATTTGTACCCCTCTTTTATCTAATCTTTCCTGAATCTTTGCTTTTACTTGGTCCGCTGTACCAACAGGTACGGTAGATTTATCTACTATAACAAGTTTTTGCTGCATATGGTCCCCAATATCCGAGGCTACTTGTAAAACATATTGTAAATCTGCAGCACCATCTTCGCCCATAGGTGTACCAACGGCAATGAATGCAATATTTGATTTTTCTAGACTTTTTGCTAAATCTGTACTAAAAAACAAAGTTTTGTTTTCTACATTTCTTGAAACCATTTGTTCAAGTCCGGGCTCATAAATAGGGATAATTCCTTTTTTTAAATTATCTATTTTAGTTTGATCGATGTCAACACAGGTTACGGTGTTGCCCATTTCGGCAAAACATGTTCCGCTAACAAGGCCAACATAGCCAGTTCCTATTACTGTTAAATTCATAGTATATTATATTATTGGCAAGTCTTAAAGATTATTCTTTATAAATCTTTGATATTTTACAAACGAAGGTTTGCAAAATTAATTTTAAAATTTGAATTATTTTTATAATCTGGCCGTATAACCATTAACCAGTTTCCCTTTAACATCATAAACTAATGTTTTTTCATGCTGGAATTTTGAAAGATCATCTTTCAAAAATTTATCATGGGAAACAGCTAATACGATAACATCAAAAGTTTCATTAGGTTTTTTCTGGGTTGTTACAAGACCGTACTCATGAAGTACTTCTTCAGGGCTCGCCCAAGGATCATAAATAGTGGTCTTTACCCTATATTCATTTAGATTATTTACTAAATCAACCACTTTGGTATTTCTTACATCTGGACAATCTTCCTTAAAGGTAACCCCTAATATTAATACTTTTGCATCTTTAACCTGGGTATCATGTTTTAGCATTAACTTAATAATTTGCAAACTAAGGTATTCGCCCATGCCATCGTTAATTCTTCTGCCTGCAAGTATTAAATCTGGATTATAACCATGTTCCTGAGCCTTTTGTGCTAAGTAATAAGGGTCTACTCCAATACAATGTCCTCCTACCAACCCTGGTTTAAAGGGAAGGAAATTCCATTTGGTACCTGCAGCTGCCAACACGTCGTTGGTGTCTATACCCAATAGGGCAAATATTTTGGCAAGTTCGTTTACGAAGGCAATGTTTATATCTCGTTGCGTATTTTCAATAACTTTAGATGCTTCGGCAACCTTAATGGTAGGTGCTAAATGCGTGCCGGCGGTTATGACCGACTTATATAGTTCATCTACTTTTTGGCCAATTTCTTTTGTAGAGCCAGAAGTAACCTTTAATATTTTTTCAACAGTGTGCTTTTTATCTCCTGGATTTATACGTTCTGGAGAATAGCCGGCATAAAAGTCTTTATTAAAAATCAAACCACTACTTTTTTCAAGAACAGGAATGCAAATTTCTTCAGTTGCACCAGGATATACGGTTGATTCATAAATAACAATATCATTGGGCTTAAGTACCTTACCAACCGTTTCACTGGCTTTTACAAGTGGTGTAAAGACAGGTCTTTTGGTGTCGTCAACCGGGGTAGGTACGGTAATGATATAATAGGTACAATCTGTAAGTTCTTCAATAGAAGAACTGCATATTAAGCCTTTATCCCTAGACTCAAGATTGTCTACTATGACTTTTTGTAGGTCAAGATCGCTTAATTCAAGTGTGTTGTCTTTTCCAGCATTGATTTCATCGACTCTTTTTTGGTTAATATCAAAACCAACAACTTTATATTTAGTAGCAAAAAGTGCCGCTAAAGGAAGCCCTACGTAACCTAAACCTATTATGCCTATTTTCATTTTATATATGTTATAATTCTAATTTAAAGTTTAATAAATGAAGTTTTTATACTCTTTTTTTAAAAGACTTCACTTTTTAGTGCCCCATTCATTATACCAGTCTACAAAATTTTTGATTCCATCATGTAAATCAGTTGTGGGTTGATAACCATAATTAATTTTTAAATCTGAAATATCTGCGTATGTTTTATATACATCGCCATCTTGCATGGGAAGCATTTCTATAGTAGCTTTCCTTTCCAAATGATGTTCTATTGTCGAGATAAAATCCATTAATTTAATAGGGTTGCCATTTCCTATATTATAAATAGCATAATTTTCATTTTCTGAATTGGTAACAAAACCATTATCTATTATTTTGACTATACCCTGTATAATATCATCGATATAAGTAAAATCCCGCTCTAATTTGCCATTATTATAAACAGGAATTTTCTCATTGGCCAAAATTGACTTTATAAACTTATAGTAAGCCATATCTGGTCTTCCCCATGGTCCATATACGGTGAAAAACCGTAATCCGGTTGTTTTTAAATTAAATAAATGGCTATATGTATAGGCAAAAAGTTCATTGGATTTTTTAGTAGCTGCATAAAGGCTTATAGGCTGGTCTACATTATCATTTGTTGAAAAAGGCATTTTTTTGCTATTTCCATAAACGCTAGAACTACTTGCGTAGATAAAATGCTCAATTGAGTACTGTTTAACATTTTTAAGTATAGTATAGAACCCCATAATATTGGAATCTATATAGGCGTCTGGATTGGTAATGCTATACCTAACACCTGCTTGTGCAGCTAAATGTACAACATGGGTAAAATGTTCAATTTTAAATAAATCATCAATAAGTTCCGTATCGCAGATATCGGCTTTATAAAAAGTGAAATTCTTATAACCTGCTATTTTTTTTCCGACCTCCGAATTTGGAATACTGTTAATACCTAACTTTTTTAATCTGGCTAATTTTAAATTGACATCGTAATAATTATTTAAATTATCAATGCCAATTACCTCATAATCACTAAAAGATAATGCTCTTGCTAAATGAAAACCAATAAAGCCTGCCGCACCGGTAATTAAAATTTTCAATATGATTTTTTATTAAATCGTGATAGTTAATAATAAATTTTCATTTTCAAAATAAACACTATTTATTCAATTTTAATGACTTTTTTAATAGTTGAGTTATCATTTGATGATTTTATTATTTCCATAAGGTACATACCACGACTTAACGTAGATAGATCCAGTTCAAATATTTCTTCATGATTTTCTTTGATCATTTCTTGGAATACCAATTTACCATAGATATCATAAAAACCAATATTGATACCTTCCTTCATAAATTTTGATAGATCAATTTTTAATGTCTCATTTCTCACAGGGTTAGGATAAATGATAATATCTTCTACAGATGCATTGTTCAAAGTCTCATTCGGGATAATTTGAACACTTATGGTAAACGAACATCCATCCTCTGTTTGTAGCACATACTCCCCACTATTAGATTCTTGAGCATTTTCAATGACTAAGGGTAATACGTTCAATTCCTTGTTTAAGGGACCGGTTACCGTGAACATTTCGGTATTTGGTTGTAAACCTAATGTAATGTCGTCTCCAACGGAAGCCATAAGAATTGTTGAATTCAATTCTTGAGCTCCATTGTTTACAGTGTAATAGGTTTCAATTAGTTTTTCACTACAATCAACTGGTGCTTCATTAACGACAATGGTGGTAGAAGCGGTATTGGTCAGTCCTTCATTATCAGTAACTGTCAATAATACATTATATGTTCCAGGTAATGCAAATGTATATTGTGGATTTGCATTTTGGACCGTATCTCCATTGCCAAAATCCCATGCGTATATAGTAATTTCTGAGTCATCTGTGGAGTCTGTTCCATTAAAATCTATAGTGAGTGGAGCTTCTCCCTCGGTCATATTGGTGCTTATAATAGCAACAGGGGCTTGGTTGTTTGCATCATTTACTGATATTGTTACACTCATCTCATCTGATAGACCTTCGGCATCCGTAACTGTTAATGTAACTATATATTCACCAACAGTATTGTATGTGTGATTAACATCAATACCACTTGATGTGGTTTCATCTCCAAAATTCCATTCATAGGAAACTATGCCATTGTCATCCGTAGAACCTTGTCCAGAAAATTCTACAAACAAAGGTGCATTTCCAGAAAGCGGGTTTGCCTCAATTTTAGCTACTGGAGGTTGATTATCCAGGTCATTTACGGAAATAATAATACTTTCAGTATCCGATGCACCATTTGAATCTGTTAAGGTAAGAGTAACTTCATACTCTTTAATGGTCTGGAATGTATGACTGACATTTTCACCGTTTGCTGAATTTCCGTCACCAAATGACCATTCATATGATACAATTTCATTATCATCTTTAGAATTTCTACCTGAAAAATCCACTTTTAAAGGTGCATTTCCAGAAATGGGGTTGGCCTCTATTACTGCTTCTGGAATTTGATTTGTAGGGTCATTTACCGTTATGGTTATTGTTTCCGTATCGGTCTCATTGAATTCATCGGTCACAGTAAGGCTAACCACATATGACCCACTTTCTGAAAAGGTATGCTCCGGTTCTTCCAATGTAGATGTATCACCATCCGCAAAGTCCCATGCATAGGTAAGGGGTCCGTCATCGGTAGAGCTTCTTCCGCTGAATTTTACCTCTAATGGAGACGTACCTGAGATAGGGTCGGCTTCAATTACGGCCACCGGTAATTGATTTGGAGGGTCATTTACCGTTATGGTAATTGTTTCCGTATCGGTTTCATTGAATTCATCGGTCACGGTAAGGCTAACCACATATGACCCACTTTCTGAAAAGGTATGCTCCGGTTCTTCCAATGTAGATGTATCGCCATCCGCAAAGTCCCATGCATAGGTAAGGGGTCCGTCATCGGTAGAGCTGCTTCCGCTGAATTCTACTTCCAATGGAGCCGTACCGGAGATAGGGTTGGCTTCAATTACGGCCACCGGTAATTGATTTGTAGGGTCATTTACCGTTATGGTTATTGTTTCCGTATCGGTCTCATTGAATTCATCGGTCACGGTAAGGCTAACCACATATGACCCACTTTCTGAAAAGGTATGCTCCGGTTCTTCCAATGTAGATGTATCGCCATCCGCAAAGTCCCATGCATAGGTAAGGGGTCCGTCATCGGTAGAGCTGCTTGCGCTGAATTCTACTTCCAATGGAGCCGTACCGGAGATAGGGTCGGCTTCAATTACGGCCATCGGTAATTGATTTGGAGGGTCATTGACCGTAATTGTTATGGTATCCGTGTCAGTAACGTTAGAACTGTCTGTGATAGTTAAGGAAACCGTATAAGTTCCGGTTGTAAAGGTATGCTCCGTATCGACAGAATTGGAAGTTCCCCCGTCCGCAAAATCCCATGAATAGGTAAGAGGTCCGTCACCGGTAGAGTTTCTCCCAGTGAACTGGACCGTCAATGGGGCATTTCCGGAGGTGACATTTGCCTCCGCCACGGCGACCGGTGATTGGTTGCCAGTATCCAGAACTGTGATGTACGTAGTTTTTTCATCACGTAAGCCTCCATCGTCAAAAACTGTTAGACTAACCAAATAGGTTCCTGGCGTATTGTACAATTTTGATGGGTTTTTAACATTCGAAGTGGTATTATCCCCAAATTTCCATACGTACTGATTGACTGTACCGTCTTCATCCGTAGACGCATTTGCATTAAAACTTACATTTAAAGGAGCGTCACCGGTAAGCGGTGTGGCAGAAAATTCTGCGGTAGGGGGTCTGTTTCCATTGGTCGCAGTTAGATTGATGACCTTCAAATTGTCAAAGTAGGCTGTACCCGGTTCAAATTTACTATAGTTACTATATAACCATAAATCTAGGGTTTGCGTATTTTCTGGAACGATAATAGATCCTTTGAACGTGGTCCAATTTTGAGAAAACGTATAGCTGCCAATTGGTGGATTGGCATTGGAATTATCGCGAACAACCTCAAATGCAGCGTTATTATTTCCTTTTCCGTCAAGTTCAAGATATAATTCATCACCAGCTTGAATTCCAAACTTTTGAAGATTTATAGTCACGGTAAAACGAGCCCATGGATTGTCACTGTCATTGTTTATGATTTCTAAAGCGCATTCTGATCCATTGGTTTCAATATTTGTTCCGTTAGCTTCATCTAACCCGGTGTTTAATGCCCCTGAAGTAATGAATATGGAAGGGTCTCCATTTGGTAAGTAGTTTGGACAACCTTCTTCCTGATTTTCTTCCAATAAAGATAAATTAATCGTAGTCTGGCAGCCATTTGGTGTGGATACCACAAACTGTCCTACATTAGAAGCATCTACAAAGCCATCATTCCTATTTGGATTGTTCCATGGTGGTATAGCAATGATATCTACAGCCGTATCTAATCTATAATAGCCGTCAGCAGTCATTATGCTATTGTCCAGAGAACTTATGGTAGGCCCATCATATTGGGTAGTGGTTATATAGTACTCTCCAGAGGCATCAACAGCCTTAATATATACTTCTGAACCTTCAGGGACTACTATATCTGTACCTTGTATTGGAGAACCATTAGCTCCAATTTTATATTGTACGGTTAAATAATTGCCGTTACAATCTGTAATTTGTGGATTATTTGTATCAAAACCTTCATTATACAACGCTTGTATCTCTGCAGGCTCCAATACTTTGTTGTAGACTTTTAGTAAATCTATTTTTCCGCTGATTTCATCTGTTATACCACTTGTGTTGCCATAGGGTACCGCTGGTAAAGGCCTACCGTTTACTCCGAGATCTTCATAAAAACCAGACGCTGTAAACTTACTGAGGTCAGAATTATCGTTTACCAGTTTAATAGGGCCGCTTATTTGTCGCCTACAAACTTCTACACCATTGGCATAAAGAATGGCTGTGTTACCATCATACGTAGCTGCTAGGTGAACCCAAGTATCCAAGGGAGCATAGCCAGAATAACAATTTAATGCCTCTGCTTCTGTAGAAAATGCCCATTTATACAAGGTATTGTGAAAACCAAAGAACATATTGGGATATGATTGACTAAATATACCTACATTGGCAACTTTACCATTTCCGGGAATTACACTATTACTATTTCTATAAACCCATGCTGAAAGTGTTATGGAATTAGCTGTAGATGCCAATTCTTCACTGTAATCTATTTCCAATAACGAATTACTGTTAAATTCCAAACCATCAAACTCTATAGCGTTACCTATAACACCATCTGACCAAGAAAATTGATTAGGTTGTTCTACATCACCATCATCATTACGTTGTACAATTGTACCATGATGACCATATTGTGAATTATCTATGGCATTTAATTCTTGGCCAGACTCATCAAACTGCATATCCAATACCAAGTTGGAATTGTTAATCAATGGTACTTCTGAACCAATTTTAATTGTATGCGCTATTGAAGGTACACCGTTGCCGTCAATTGCGAACAACATATAATACCCTGGAGGAAGCAGCTCACGATTAGGAATTTCAACGTCATAAGAATTACCGGATGCAGTGAAATTTACAGGGATTCTGCGCTGTTCATTATTTGTGGAATGTGTTGCTGCAGAAAAACGTATTAAGCTGAATTGTTGGATTCCTGGTGTAGCCTCTACATTAATTGTGGTATCATAACCCGAACTTTCAGGTCCATCGACTATCTCTGGCCTTTCCGCCAAGGTATTATCAGACTTGAAGAGATAAGGCGGACTATATATTTCCGCATTCATGTGATTGGTGCATCCTTGTGTTAAGGATAATCCGTCACAAAGTCCACCGCCACCTACAAACACTCTACCGTCAACCATTAAAATAGCAACACTATGATAAGTTCTTGGTATAGACATTGCCGCTACCGTACTCCATTTGTTCCCACTAGCGTATGGATTGAATATTTGAGCACCTAAAACAGCTGTGTCATCTGTAAAAACAGCTGCTTTTTGTAATCCACCTGTAATCAGGACCTCTCCAGTAGGTAATACAGTACTGTTATGCATGGTTCTTGCCAAGCTCATGTTACCGGTAAAAGTAACCGTAGGGGCAGGGTTGGGCCCTGTTCCATTAATATCAATGATAAAAGAATTATCTCGCGCAGGGGTAGTGCCATAATAATCTGCACCATAAGCTGGTGCGCCACCAGTTTTCAATATTTTACCAATATCGAACATTACCGTATTACCCTTCATGGAATAACCATCTGAAACCCCTGCGCCAGAATCTTGGCGTTTACCTGCGTCAACTATGCTCCCTCCTGGTACATCAACGTCTATCCAATGCATTCTTTCACTAGGACCCGCATGAAACAATTTCCCATTAGGTGCTGGCCATAGCCAAACATGGTTGTCTGTTCTGTAGTTTCCTTGGGTTTCCATTGCTAAATCCTCATCGACATAAATATCCTCGCCTTGTATATTAGGTAATTTCAACCATCCTGTTAGGGAAGAATAAATTTCCGCATCCCTGTTGCCATAATTTCCACCACTCCATGAACCGCCAACAGTAAATACCGAACCATCTGATAACGTAACGTTTCCTTGGTAACCACGGGGTATGTTCATTTCGTCCGCTACGGTCCAGGAATTGGTCCTCCAGTCATAAATACTGGTCCTTTCGCTACTGGTTCCCCCGGCAGATAAAATTCTACCATCGGCAAGATTGTTAATACCAGGGCAAAACATGTCATGATCCGTGTTGCTGGTAAATTCACCTAAGGAAGCACCCAGTCCGTCATTGGCCAAAGGGTCAAAGAGTTCAGTAAATGTCATTCCGTCTCCCTCTACTATAAAAGTGTCCCTGAATTGTGAAGACCAAGTCAGTAAATTGCCGTTAGGTAAATTTGCAACTGCAACAGGTACTATGCCAAATTCAATTGGTTCTCCCCATTTACCCATAGTACTTTCATTTTGTGAAAATATGAATGTGGGTAAGCTTAATATTAGGAATAATATAAAATGAAATTTTTGTGTCATTTGTGTTCTACTTCAAGTATTAAAAAAATCACTTTTCAGTTAAACAAAAATAACCAAACGTTGTTAAGCAAATCTCTATTAAACGTTTAATACCAATATATAATCGTTCAATGACATACTTGAAAAACATGCATGAATACATAATATAAATACGTAAATTGTGTTCTATAATAAATTGGTTGAATATCGATCAAATATGTCAATTTACAGGTGTTGATGATTTTTTGGAAGTTCAGATTCAAGAAAAAGCACCGTTAAACGATTTTATAATATCTTTGGCGAATTATAAGTCGGGTTTCAGGGATATGCTAAGTCTATTGGTATATTTGGTTTAAGAAATTTAACCTATTTATAAAAAGATATGATTCTAAATTACATTGTTAGAAATTCTGAAAATTATCGACCTAAATGGATAGTTATAGTAATAGACCTATTCATATTTGGAATAGCTTTCTTGTTAAGCTATTTTATACGTTTTAACCTTACTCTTTCTTTTGATACAGAACAGTTATTGACCCAATTACCTGTGGTTTTATTGGCTTCTTTTGTCGCCATTATGATTATAGGTTCATATAAAGGTGTTATTAGGCATACAGGGGCAAAGGATGTATATAATCTTTTCAACGTGGTTTGTTTGGCCAATATCTTTACCATATTGGCAGTAATCATAAATAAGTTCTATGGCTTTGTCAGTGAATTTACCGTGCCGTTATCCATCGTGATTATCCATAGTTTGTTATCCTTTATTGGGTTAACTGCCGCAAGATTTATTTTTAAGTCACTTTACCATAGGCTTATTAATTCCACTACCAAGTTTACAAAAAATGTACTTATTTATGGAATAGGTGATGCGGGGATTATGACCTATAACGTTTTGATTAATAGCCCCAAGAATTCTGCAAAAGTTGTTGGTTATGTTGATCATTTAAATAAAAAAACCGGTAAAAACATTAACGGAATTCATGTACATGGTAAATCTGAATTAAGTAAGGAGTTTGTTAATTTAAGAGGAATACAGGAAATTATATTTACTGCTTTAGATATTCCCCAGAAGGAATTAAGGGAAGAGGTAAAGCGTTTGGTGGATCTTGATGTAAAGGTGAAAATTGTGCCACCTATTGAAACATGGATCAATGGTGAGCTAAAAGCATCGCAAATCAAGAATGTACAAATTGAGGATTTATTGGATAGGCCTCCTATTAAAATTAAAAATTTAAAAACAGCTAAAGAGCTTGAAAATCAGACCGTACTGGTTACGGGAGGTGCAGGTTCTATTGGTAGTGAGCTGGTAAGACAAATATGTTTGTATGAGTATAAAACATTAGTCATAGTTGATCAAGCAGAATCGGCATTATATGACCTTCAGCAGGAGCTTATTAGAAAAGGATTCCACAATTTTGTATGTATTGTTGGAGATGTGAGGGACAGAAATAGGATGAATCAAATATTTCAAGAATTTAAACCAACCTATATATTCCACGCTGCAGCTTATAAACATGTTCCTTTAATGGAGTACAACGCTTATGAAGCTATTAAGGTTAATATTGCCGGTACAAAAGTAATTGCTGATCTTTCAATTCAATATAACGCCAATAAATTTGTATTGGTTTCTACAGATAAAGCGGTTAACCCAACCAATGTTATGGGTGCTTCAAAAAGAATTGCCGAAAAGTACATAGGGTGTATGCAGAAATTAGGTAGCACCAAATTTATAATTACACGTTTTGGAAATGTCTTAGGATCTAACGGTTCGGTAATTCCGCTATTTAAAAAACAATTAGAGAGTGGTGGACCTTTAACAGTTACCCATAAAGATATTACTAGATACTTTATGACGATACCTGAAGCTTCGCAATTGGTGTTAGAAGCGGGATCTATGGGTAAAGGTGGAGAGATATTTATATTTGATATGGGAGATTCTGTAAAGATTTTTGATCTTGCCAAGAATATGATAAAACTTTCTGGATTATCTTACCCTGAAGATATCGATATCAAAATAACAGGTTTGCGACCAGGTGAGAAATTATATGAAGAATTGTTGGCAAATGATGAAGATACGTTGCCAACATACAATAAGAAAATAATGATCAGTAAGGTTCGTGATGATGATTTTACTTATGTGAGGTCTAAAATTGATGAATTATGTATAACCAATATTCTATTCAATGGTGATACTGTTAAACTGATGAAGGAAATAGTACCTGAATATATTTCTAAGAATTCAAAATTTGCCGAATTGGACAAGGTAAAGGAGGATGATTCAAAAATCATCAAATTGGAAACTGGGTTAAAAAGAGAATTTTCTAAATAATTTAAATTATATGATAATGTTTAAGCGTTTTACGATTGTGGGTCTATGTGCACTTTTTTTTGCTTCATGTGCGTCTAGAAAAGAGGTAGTTTATTTTCAAGATGCAACAAATTTTGAAACTCTGGTCAATGATAATACAGATTCATATAGATTTAAAGTAGATGATGTTGTAAGCATACATATTTCTACACTTGATCCCGAAGCAAGTTTGCCTTTTAACTTGTTTAAAGGGGCTGAAGAAGGTGGTTTTAGACCAGAGCAAGTAGATTATATAGTGGATAAAGAAGGTAACATTGATTTTCCGGTCCTAGGTTCGGTTAAAATTGAAGGCTTGAGTCCGGCAGAAGTGAAAACTTTACTTAAGGATAAACTAGCGGATTACCTTAAAAACCCTATTGTAAACATTAGATTAAAGAATTTTACAGTTACTGTATTGGGAGCCGTTAACAAACCAGGAACTTACCCGGTAAACGGAGAGCAGATATCTATCTTGGAAGCTATTGGTTTGGCGGGGGATCTACATATTAAAGGTAAACGCGAAAATGTTTTGGTTTTAAGAGACTTTAATGGAACAAAAGTGTACAATCATATAGACTTGACTTCAAAAAAGGCTTTGGATTCCCCTGTATATTATTTAACTCAGAATGATGTGGTTTATGTTGAGCCTAATAAGTCGTTAATTACTTCTTCAAGTTTAGATAATAGAACTTCAAATGCAATTTCCATAGCATCTATTATCATTACTTCTACAGTATTGTTGTTGACACAAAGAAATTAAAAAACAATTCATTACATATTTATGAATACTATCTCTAAAGGTTTTCAACAAGAACAAGATTTAAATGATATTGTTGTTAGTTATGCTAAACGTTGGTATTGGTTCTTGTTGGCGATCATTATTTTATTGGGTGCTGCTTATATTTATAACAGATATGCGGTTCCTAGATATGATATCAGTGCTAAAATCCAAATTTTAGAAGAAAAAGGAGCTTCTTCTGAACTTGCTGTTTTTAAGGATTTGGATTTTTTAGGCGGAAAACAAAATGAAGTAGAAGATGAGATAGAAGTTTTAAATTCAAGATCAAATTTTATTGAGGTTGTTAAGAATTTAAAGGCTAACGTGACTTTTAGTCATGTTGGGGATATAAAAGAATCTGAAATTTATAAAAAAGTACCAATTAATATAAATTTTCTATCTCCTGATTCTTTATTATACAATGCAAAGCATGTATTCTTTATTGAATTAACCTCAAAAAGTAACTTTAAGTTAAGGAATAAAGAAGATGAACTTCCAAAAATTTATTCTTTTGGTAAAAATATTAAAACACCTATAGGCGATGTAATTATAACACCAAACATTCAATTTTTTAATGGATATGAAGGTGAGGATATTAAAATAATCGTCAATCCAATTACCGTTGTAGCCCAAAATTTTAAAAATATGGTTAAAATATCGACCATAGATGAATTTTCTAAAATTTTGACGCTCTCCATTGAGCATCCAATACCAGAAAAAGGTATCGGGATTCTTGATGAACTTATAAATGTATACAACACTAATGCTGTTTTGGATAAAAAAGAAATAGCAGACAGAACATTTAAGTTCATTAATGAAAGAATTTCGGATATTTACTCTAATTTGGCAACGGTTGACCAAACTGCCCAAGAATTTAAAACAGATAGAGGTTTGGCTGATTTACAGTCGCAAGCCAATATTAATTTAAACGTAGGTGCTGCAAATCAACAAGAACTTGAGAATTATCGAAATCAGTTGAATATTGCTTCGGCAATGAAGGAGATAGTTACGGATCAAAATGATACCAATGAAACCTTGCCTTCAAATATCGGTATTTCTGATCCTTCTATTGCCAATAGCACTGCAAAGTATAATCAGCTCTTGCAAGAAAGAAATAGGTTGTTAAAAAGTTCTAATGAAAAAAACCCGGTTATAGTTGGTTTAAATGAAGAGCTACAAAGTATTAAGAATGGATTGGCCGCTAGTTTAGGGGCTATGGAAAATAATTTGTCCTTAACCGTAAATAATCTTAGTAAACAACAGTCAAGAATAAATTCCAGAATATATTCCGCACCAAAAAATGAAAGAGCATTAAGGGATATTACAAGAAAACAGGAAACAACAGAATCACTATATCTTTACTTATTACAAAGAAGGGAAGAGTCACAAGTAGCATTGGCTTCAACCGCACCAAAATCAAAGGTAATAGATAGTGCATATTTAACTGATGATAAGCCAATTTCACCAAATAAATTTAAAATTTATTTGGCTGCTTTGTTATTGGGGTTAATTATACCATTTTCCCTTTTGTATACGCATAACTTATTAGATAATAAGGTTCATAGTAAATCTATGCTTGAAAAGGTTATTGGGAATTATCCTGTTTTGGCAGAACTACCAAGTATTGATAAAAAATCCCAAAAATATATCCATGAGGATGATAGATCGGTATTGGCAGAATCGTTAAGGATTTTAAGAACCAATTTAGATTACCTGATTAAATCTAAAAATTCGGTCAATAAGAACAATGTTGTATTAGTGACATCTAGTGTTTCCGGAGAAGGAAAAACCTTTGTTTCTTCTAATCTTTCAATGATTTTTTCCAGTACAAAGAAAAAAGTTTTACTAATAGGAGCTGATATTAGAAATCCTAAATTAACAGACTTTTTTAAAGAAGATAAAAATGTAGATGTTTTAGGTAAGTCTAAGAAGAACAGCAACTTAGGGTTGTCAGAATACTTGATGGATCACTCAATTTCTTCTGATGAATTGATAAAAACCATGCTAGTCCATAATAATACAATTGATGTAATTTATTCTGGGAAAATCTTACCCAATCCTTCAGAATTATTAATGGGTGATCGATTTAAAAATTTAATTGAGGAAGTTTCTCAAAAATATGATTACGTCATTATAGATTCAGCTCCATTGATGGTAGTAACAGATACACTTCTAATTTCTCCATATGTAAATCATACTATTTACGTAACCAGGGCTCATATTACAGAAACCAAGGTTGTTGATTTTCCTATTTCCTTACAGAAAGAAGGAAAACTTGTTGGTCTTAATTTTGTAGTCAATGATGTTAAAGAGAGCAATCTCGGCTATGGAGGTAAATATGGCTATGGTTATGGAATTAAAACTAAAAAATGGTGGCAAGTATTTTCCTAATTGTCAGTGATCGTTTGTCGTTATAATGTTTATATTCATCGAGTAATTCTACTTTTGTATACATAGATTTTTCGTATTGATTAAATTTATGTCAAAGCCCCCAATGTTTAATAGTTTAAATTATCATTATGGGGCGAATTCTCATATCTTTTATTTGGTTTTGTGTTTTAACCAATTTTCAATTTTTAGTTGCTCAGAACAAGAGTGTTGATGGGGAATGGAGTGATCCTATTCAGTTCGGTATCGTTCCGGTTGCAGTAGCTAATTTACCCAATGGAAATTTAATTACTTGGTCTTCACAGTTTAGGGATACTTTTGTAGTTGAAGGAGACGGAACCACCTTTACTGAACTTTTTGATCCCAGAGGTGGTATTGATGGTAAGGGTGCGGCCCTTGGAACTTTTACAAGTAACACCGATCATGACATGTTTTGTCCCGGGATTAACAATCTAGCGGATGGTAGAATTTTATCGGCCGGTGGCACAAGTAGTGAAAAAACTAGTATTTATGATTGGAGGACCAATTCATGGACTGTTGCAGATCAAATGAATATACCTAGGGGCTATCAAGGAAATGTAACTTTAAAGGATGGCTCTGTTTTTACAATTGGTGGTTCATGGAGTGGTGGTTTTTATGGTAAGAGAGATGCAGAGCTTTACTCAACATTAACTGGTTGGCAAAAATTACCTAATATTCATGGTGAGGATATTTTTGTCAATGCAGATTATGCAGAAGAAAATCAAGGAAATTATAGAATAGATAATCATGTATGGTTATGGCCTGCTCCTAATGGTAAGCTATTTCATGCTGGGCCTAGTGAAATGATGCACTGGATAGATGTAGATGTACCTGGTGGTCATATCGTTGAAGCGGGAATACGTCAGGATAATGTTCAGAATGTTAGGGATTATTATTCGATGAAAGGTAATACCGTTATGTATGATATTGGTAAAATCTTAAAGACAGGCGGTGCTGGTGCTTATGGTGATGACGACATTGGAACTGTTCCTGCTAGGGATAATTCATTTATAATAGATTTAAATGGAATTGGTTTTGGGAATATGCCTAATGTTACCTATGTAGGTAATATGTCACGTCCAAGAACAATGCATAATAGTACAGTACTACCTAATGGAGAGGTACTTATAACAGGAGGGTTAGAATATGCAGCTGTTTTTACCGATGTCACTGCTGTTAAGGGAGCGGAAATTTTCAACGAGAATACAGGATGGCGGTCTGTTGCAGCTATGCAGATACCACGTACATATCATAGTGTGGCCATTTTAATGGTAGATGGTAGGGTTTTTGTCGGTGGTGGTGGTTTATGTGATAGTACTGAGGATTGCGTAAATCATATGGATGCGGAAATATATAGTCCGCCATACCTATTTAATCCAGATAATACTTTAGCTGAAAGACCACAGATAATTAATGGTCCTGAAAACACAGGCTATAATTCAACTATTTCTATAGAGGCTACTCCTGGAATTCAGGAATTTAGTTTAATACGTTTTTCCGCAGCTACACATTCAACAAATAATGAACAACGTAGAATTTCTGTTGATTTTACTGCAAACGCAAATAATTATAATATAGAAATTCCGGAACGGGAATTATTGCCGCCTGGATATTATATGTTATTTGGTCTTGATGCTAATGGGGTTCCTTCCATTGCCCATACCATACAAATAGGTTCAGAAGTACCATTGATTAACAATTCCAACTTGGTTTTGGATATGCAGTTTGATGAGTCTGGCCAAGAATTAAATGCCATAGATAATTCACAATATGGTCATCATGGTACAATTGTACAACGTAATGATGATGGTGATGTAGAACAACCTAATCAATTTTCTTGGTCAGATGGTGTTATAGGTAACGCTATTGAGTTTGATGGTTTGGAATTTAACAGTAATTCGTTATTGGAAATAGATTATAGTGATGAATTGGCATCTACGGCCAATTCTATAACAATATCTGCATGGGTATATAGAAATAGTAATAGTGGTATACCAGAGGCTAATGGAAAAATAGCGAATGTGGGTATATTCAGTCATGACTATCCACAACTTTTTTTTGGGTTTCACAATACCCTTTATAAGTGGGCTTTTAATGCAAATAGTCCTCTAGATTGTTATGCGGGTTATGCTCCCTTGGATACTTGGGTACATTTAGCGGCAACATACGATGGGGATACAGCCATACTATATGCTAATGGAGTAGAGGTTTGCAATAGAAAGGTGAGTGGTTTAATAGACATGAACAATAATGGGTTAAGGCAGAGCAAATATACGGTCTCAGGATTTTATGATCATAGGTATGACCCAGATAATCCAAACAACCCACCGGCTTCAGGTATTGAAGGTATTCCAGATTATGGAAATACCAGCGGTATAACTGATGAGATTAGTGGTAAAATAGACTTGCTTAAGGTATATAATAAAGTATTGGAACCTGCAGAAATAAGAGCAATGTATCAAGAAGGCTTAAATACCAATAATCCGAATATTACTATTTGTGATGGAAATTACCTAACGGCACAATATAAAATAGGGGTAAATGGAACTTGGATAACTAGCAATATTGTAACTGCACCAGAAGGTTCAGAAGTGTTTATTAGACCCACACCGGATTACACCGGTGAATATATTTTGACCACACCACAATATGACGGGCCAACTTACAGTAATATTCAGGATTCAGATAAATTTACTGCAGAAAACGCTTATCAAATAGATACATACGTGACACCGGATTTTGGTTTGGCGCCATGGAATAACCCAGATAGAAATAATGGTTTGGTTGACACCTCAAATGAGGGTCAATTTGTTTTGACAACCCCAGATGGCTGCCCAACTACCATTTACTTTAGTTTAGTTCAAGAAAATTCAGAGGAAGGTTGTCCAAATTACTTAACAAATGGAGATAGTTCAATATTTATAACATCAGGAGTGCTCAACACTGGGCTGGATGAGGCCAATGGTACAAATTTGGAAGTCAATGGTTCTGAATGTGCATTGCAAATTGTCAACAATGATGTAAATGAACCATTTGCTCGCTTTACTATATCAGTAAATTTAAATCAGTTTGGTATTGAAGCTGGCGATGAAATTTCAATTGAATTGGATGGTAAAGGCGAAGTTTCTCCACGTTATGAGGTTCGCCAGAATAATACCAATTCGCGACCTCCATTAATTAGTGGTGATTTTTCGCAAAATTGGTCAACTTTAAAATCATCTTTTATTGTTCCTGAAAATACACAAACTTTTGATATTTGGTTATTTAGTAACTACGCAAACAACTCACCAGGCTTGGCGTATTTTGATAATTTAAAAATTATCAATTTAACGGCTACCGGAGGCAATCATCCTCCAACAGCAGATTTTACTGCTACACCTATGGTGGGCAATGCTCCATTAAATGTAATATTTGATTCCAGTACTTCGTATGATAATGATATTCAAGACGGTATTGATAACTATATTTGGAGATTTGGAGATGATACTACCTCAAATATTCAAAATCCATCACATATATATTCACTTCCGGGGGTTTATCTAGTTAGCTTAACAGTTTATGACTATAACGGCTTAAAAGATGAAAAAACTGCATATATAACGGTAAATGGTTCAAGTACCAACAACAGTGCTCCTGTATCCGTTTTATCGGCTGATAAAGTATCGGGAATAGCGCCTTTAAATGTTCAATTTACTGGTGATAATTCTACGGATGATATAGGTGTTGTTTCCTATGCTTGGGATTTTGGGGATGGGTCACAATCAAATATTGTAAATCCTCAACACACTTTTGTTTCGGTTGGTAATTATGAAGTTTTCTTGACTGTTACTGATGGGAATGGTCTAAGTGATACTAGTAACATATTTGTAAATGTAGAAGAAGATGTTACAGGAAGTGAAACTTGCCCTGACGGACTGACCAACGACGCAGCTGGCCTGACGCTTCCCCTGGGGGACTTCGTGGGGGGCGTGGACGCGGTCAACGGTACGGACACGTTCACCAACGGGAGTGCCTGCGGCATCGAGGTGGTGAACGTCGACGGCGGCCAGCCCTGGGGCCATTACCGGCTTACGATCCGTTTGTCGGAGCACGGTATCTCGGCTGGGGACGAGCTTTTCATCGGACTCGACGGGATGGACGGCAGCGGTATCGCCCGCCTTGAGGTGAACCGCGACGATTCCCCTAACAACTCCCTTGCATCGTTCAACTACGGTTCCGCCTGGGGCCGCTACGAGACCACGGTCACGGTCCCCGCTGGGATATCGACGATCGACCTTTGGATGTTCAGCAACTATGCGAGCGGCACCGGCGGTACGGCCTATTACGACAACCTTGAGGTGGTCAACCTGAGCGCGGTACCACCTTGCGACGGCGACGGGTACCGTCTTTATTACGCGGATACGGACGGTGACGGCTTCGGTGACCCTGAGGTATCCGTGGAGGCATGCAGCGTTCCCTCGGGCTATGTCGAGGACGCCACGGACTGCGACGACGGGGAGGCGCTCTCTTACCCTGGCAACGCGGAGGTGTGCGACGGGATCGACAACGACTGCGACGGCGAGGTGGACGAGGGCTTTGAGCTGACCACCTATTATGCGGATACGGACGGCGACGGCTTCGGTGACCCTGAGGTATCCGTGGAGGCATGCGGGGCTCCCGCTGGCTATGTCGAGGACGGCACGGACTGCGACGACGGCGAGGCGCTCTCGTACCCTGGCAACGCGGAGGTGTGCGACGGGATCGACAACGATTGCGACGGTGAGGTTGACGAGGATTTTGTCCTGACCACCTATTATGCGGATACGGACGGCGACGGCTTCGGTGACCCCGAGGTATCCGTGGAGGCATGCGGGGCTCCCGCTGGCTATGTCGAGGACGGCACGGACTGCGACGACGGGGAGGCGCTCTCGTACCCGGGCAACACGGAGGTGTGCGACGGGATCGACAACGACTGCGACGGCGAGGTGGACGAAGGCCTGGATTGCTTCGTGGAATGCCCTGACGGACTGACCAACGACGCAGCTGGCCTGACGCTTCCCCTGGGGGACTTCGTGGGGGGCGTGGACGCGGTCAACGGTACGGACACGTTCACCAACGGGAGTGCCTGCGGCATCGAGGTGGTGAACGTCGACGGCGGCCAGCCCTGGGGCCATTACCGGCTTACGATCCGTTTGTCGGAGCACGGTATCTCGGCTGGGGACGAGCTTTTCATCGGACTCGACGGGATGGACGGCAGCGGTATCGCCCGCCTTGAGGTGAACCGCGACGATTCCCCTAACAACTCCCTTGCATCGTTCAACTACGGTTCCGCCTGGGGCCGCTACGAGACCACGGTCACGGTCCCCGCTGGGATATCGACGATCGACCTTTGGATGTTCAGCAACTATGCGAGCGGCACCGGCGGTACGGCCTATTACGACAACCTTGAGGTGGTCAACCTGAGCGCGGTACCACCTTGCGACGGCGACGGGTACCGTCTTTATTACGCGGATACGGACGGTGACGGCTTCGGTGACCCTGAGGTATCCGTGGAGGCATGCAGCGTTCCCTCGGGCTATGTCGAGGACGCCACGGACTGCGACGACGGGGAGGCGCTCTCTTACCCTGGCAACGCGGAGGTGTGCGACGGGATCGACAACGACTGCGACGGCGAGGTGGACGAGGGCTTTGAGCTGACCACCTATTATGCGGATACGGACGGCGACGGCTTCGGTGACCCTGAGGTATCCGTGGAGGCATGCGGGGCTCCCGCTGGCTATGTCGAGGACGGCACGGACTGCGACGACGGCGAGGCGCTCTCGTACCCTGGCAACGCGGAGGTGTGCGACGGGATCGACAACGATTGCGACGGTGAGGTTGACGAGGATTTTGTCCTGACCACCTATTATGCGGATACGGACGGCGACGGCTTCGGTGACCCCGAGGTATCCGTGGAGGCATGCGGGGCTCCCGCTGGCTATGTCGAGGACGGCACGGACTGCGACGACGGGGAGGCGCTCTCGTACCCGGGCAACACGGAGGTGTGCGACGGGATCGACAACGACTGCGACGGCGAGGTGGACGAAGGCCTGGATTGCTTCGTGGAATGCCCTGAAGGACTGACCAACGATGCAGCTGGCCTGACGCTTCCCCTGGGGGACTTCGTGGGGGGCGTGGACGCGGTCAACGGTACGGAGACGTTCACCAACGGGAGTGCCTGCGGCATCGAGGTGGTGAACGTCGACGGCGGCCAGCCCTGGGGCCATTACCGGCTTACGATCCGTTTGTCGGAGCACGGTATCTCGGCTGGGGACGAGCTTTTCATCGGACTCGACGGGATGGACGGCAGCGGTATCGCCCGCCTTGAGGTGAACCGCGACGATTCCCCTAACAACTCCCTTGCATCGTTCAACTACGGTTCCGCCTGGGGCCGCTACGAGACCACGGTCACGGTCCCCGCTGGGATATCGACGATCGACCTTTGGATGTTCAGCAACTATGCGAGCGGCACCGGCGGTACGGCCTATTACGACAACCTTGAGGTGGTCAACCTGAGCGCGGTACCACCTTGCGACGGCGACGGGTACCGTCTTTATTACGCGGATACGGACGGTGACGGCTTCGGTGACCCTGAGGTATCCGTGGAGGCATGCAGCGTTCCCTCGGGCTATGTCGAGGACGCCACGGACTGCGACGACGGGGAGGCGCTCTCTTACCCTGGCAACGCGGAGGTGTGCGACGGGATCGACAACGACTGCGACGGCGAGGTGGACGAGGGCTTTGAGCTGACCACCTATTATGCGGATACGGACGGCGACGGCTTCGGTGACCCTGAGGTATCCGTGGAGGCATGCGGGGCTCCCGCTGGCTATGTCGAGGACGGCACGGACTGCGACGACGGCGAGGCGCTCTCGTACCCTGGCAACGCGGAGGTGTGCGACGGGATCGACAACGATTGCGACGGTGAGGTTGACGAGGATTTTGTCCTGACCACCTATTATGCGGATACGGACGGCGACGGCTTCGGTGACCCCGAGGTATCCGTGGAGGCATGCGGGGCTCCCGCTGGCTATGTCGAGGACGGCACGGACTGCGACGACGGGGAGGCGCTCTCGTACCCGGGCAACACGGAGGTGTGCGACGGGATCGACAACGACTGCGACGGCGAGGTGGACGAAGGCCTGGATTGCTTCGTGGAATGCCCTGACGGACTGACCAACGATGCAGCTGGCCTGACGCTTCCCCTGGGGGACTTCGTGGGGGGCGTGGACGCGGTCAACGGTACGGAGACGTTCACCAACGGGAGTGCCTGCGGCATCGAGGTGGTGAACGTCGACGGCGGCCAGCCCTGGGGCCATTACCGGCTTACGATCCGCTTGTCGGAGCACGGTATCTCGGCTGGGGACGAGCTTTTCATCGGACTCGACGGGATGGACGGCAGCGGTATCGCCCGCCTTGAGGTGAACCGCGACGATTCCCCTAACAACTCCCTTGCATCGTTCAACTACGGTTCCGCCTGGGGCCGCTACGAGACCACGGTCACGGTCCCCGCTGGGATATCGACGATCGACCTTTGGATGTTCAGCAACTATGCGAGCGGCACCGGCGGTACGGCCTATTACGACAACCTTGAGGTGGTCAACCTGAGCGCGGGTAGTTCTTCGGCAAAATCGTTTGGAAATAATGAAATAGAATTATTAGATTCAAATGATAAGAATCCTAAGGTTATATCACATAACATGATCTTATCTCCAAATCCCGTATCAGATTTATTGACTATCAATTTCTCAAATGATGTAGAAGTGAGTGATATTCAAATCTTTGACACCCTAGGTAGATTACTTAAAACTATAAATATTTTAAATAATGAATCCATTACAATAGATGTTGCTGAATATAATTCAGGTACATATACTATAATGGCAAACTCAATGAATGGAATAATTGTACAAAAAAGAGTATTGATTAAAAGAGAATAACTATTAATGTAAAAAATTATAGATTGTATTCTGCACTAATGATTCAATTATTGGTTTATGCTTTATTTTTATTTTAATATTTTTTAATTCCTTGATATGGTTAATATGATGAACATCTGAAGCTAAAAAATCAAATTTTTTATCTTCTAATAACTTAAAGGCGGTTTTTTGTACTGTGTTACCATAAAGTGCTCCCAGGGATAACATATTAAGTTGGAAAAAGATACCTTCTGTTTTATAATGTGTATAAATATTTTTTTTGCTTTTTAAATAAGCATAGCGCTCAGGATGGGCCAAAATTGGATGAAACCCATTTTGTTTAATTAGGGATACTGCTTCATTAAAATTTATTGATGCCTGTAAGTAAGACATTTCAATTAAAAGATAATTATTGGCCAATGGCATAATTTTCTTATCATCGATTAATTTTTCAAAACCGGAATCTATCATGTGCTCTGCTGCGACATCAATATTAATATGATCCAGACCATTCATTTTAAGCCCATTTTTTAAAAGTAATTGGGCTTTGTTGATAGTAGTAGGGTCATTAGGGTAGTAATTTTCCATGATGTGCGGTGTGCAAATAAAATCCATAACACCAAATTCCTTAAAACCTTTTATAAGTTCAATGGAATCTTCTATAGATTTTGCCCCGTCATCTATCCCCGGAAGAATATGATTATGAATATCTATAAAACCTTCTAAATGGTCAATTAAAAAATGCTTTTTAGTAAAAAAACTGAACATAAATTTTATTGGTTTTTATTTGCCGATACAAAAATTAGCGAAAATATTTCCTAATAACTCGTCATTCGTGACTTGACCGGTGATTTCACCTAAATGATAAAGTGCTTGCTTTACATCTATTGCCAATAGGTCACTTGATAGGTCTACATCCATCCCCATTTGTACTTTTTCTATTTCTTCCAATGCTTTTAACAGAGCGTTATAGTGACGTGTATTGGTTACAATAGTTTCATTATTGCGAAGTGCACCGGTATTTACAAATTCTAAAAGACTGTTTTGTAATTCTTCAACACCTTCTCCTGTTTTTGCTGAAAGATATTTTACTTCATTTATATAAGAAGTAATTTTTTCTTTATCGATTTCTGAAAGGGTATCCGCTTTGTTCACTAAAAGAACCAATGGTTTTAACGGATTTCGATTTTTTATTTTTTCAAAATCGATTACAATATTTTTTAACTTTTGGTCATCTGTCAAAAGCTTTGATCCGTCTACCAATAACAACACTACCTGAGCCTGTTCAATTTTCTCAAAGGTTTTTTTAATACCCATTCCTTCAACCACATCATCGGTTTCTCGAATTCCTGCGGTGTCTATAAACCGGAACCCTATTCCCCCTATAGAAATCTCATCCTCTATGGTGTCCCTAGTGGTTCCCGCAATGTCCGATACCAATGCACGGTCTTCATTTAAGAACGCATTTAAAAGGGTAGATTTGCCCACATTTGGTTCGCCTACAATGGCAACGGGTATACCATTCTTAATCACATTACCAACTGCAAAAGAATCGATTAAACCTTGTAGCACTTTTTGAATTCTGACCAATAGATTTTTAAATGCGGTACGATCCGCAAATTCCACATCCTCTTCAGAAAAATCCAGTTCCAATTCTATTAAAGAAGCAAAATTTAAAAGTTCTGTTCGTAAATGTTTTATCTCATTACTGAATCCGCCACGCATTTGTTGCATGGCAATTTGGTGACTTGCGGCATTGTCACTGGATATTAGGTCCGCAACTGCTTCTGCCTGACTTAAATCCATTTTACCATTAAGAAAGGCTCTTAAAGTAAACTCCCCCGCATCTGCAGTTCTACAACCATTTCTAAGAAATAACTGAATAATCTGTTGTTGAATAAAAGGGGATCCATGACATGAAATTTCAATTACGTCCTCACCGGTATATGAATGCGGATTTTTAAAAACTGAAACAAGTACTTGGTCTAACGTATTGTTATTTTCCTTAATATATCCTAAATGTATGGTATGACTTTTTTGCTTGCCAAGTATTTTACCGGAAACAGATTCAAAATGGTTAGATGCAATGGCGATTGCTTCTGGTCCTGAAATTCTAATAATTGCAATGGCCCCCGCACCTGAAGGAGTGGCTAGCGCTATTATGGTATCGTTCTGAATCATCTTGTAAAAATAATCATTTATTAATGGCTATGGTATTCTCTTATTAAACGTAAAAGTCTTTACATATCTATTTAAATAGTAATTTTACATGGTTAAAATTGAATTGGAAAATGAAAAAATTAATTGTATTCACATTATTTATGATGGTATGTGTTTCTATAACAGCGCAAACCGAATCTCAAAACGCTTCAGATACACTTACTGAGGAACAAGAATTAAAAATGGTCAGGGAAAAAGTGGAAAAAGCGGAAGCTAAGGCCAAAAAAGAAAAAAAAGAAATAGCAGAAAAGAAGAAGGCGGAGAAACTTAAAAAGCAGATTGCTTCTAAAGAAAAATCGATTTCAAAAGAGGAAAAGCAGATTGAAAAGTTAAAAGAGCAGTTGGAAAAAGGAAAAATAAAAGGTTCGTTGTCACCTTTGGATATTCAGAAATACAATGATAAAATTGCCAATAAGCAACTTAAACTTATTAAGGAAAATGAGAAGTTAAAAAGGTTAAAAAGAAAATTATAGCCACTTTATTGTAACATTTAGCTGATTTATGCGTCATATTTATAGTATTCATCATAAAATCAATCAAAAATGGAACTAGTAAATAATGGTGTTGTTTTACGTGAAGACCGCAATCTTTTGGTGGTAACACATTTGTCTCAATATTTAGATTTTATAACCGGTTTTGGAGGTCTTATAGTACCTCTCGTTATTTGGTTAACTACCAAGGATTCTGTCATAGGCATGAATGAGCATGGTAAATCTGTAATAAATTTTCAACTTACACTTATCTTGTACCTAATCATAGGTATACCGGGTATTTTATTATTTGGATTGGGAATCCTGGTTTTAATCTTTGCCGGAATCCTGTCTATAGTTATGCCTGCCGTAAATGCCATAAAAGCTAGTAATGGAGAATCACCAAGCTATTTTGGTACCTTAAGGTTCATTTCATGATTAAAAAAAATATAGCATAAAAAAAGGACCATAAATACTATTATGGTCCTTTTTTAATAATATAGGTTGGGTTATTAACTATTGAGCATAACTGGCATTACTAGCATTGTAACATATTCCCCTTCATCCAAACCATCTGTTGGAGTTAAAATCCCTGCGCGGTTTGGTAAACTCATTTCTAGGGAAACATCGTCAGAATTTAAGTTGTTCAACATCTCTGTCAAAAATCTTGAATTAAAGCCTATTTGCATATCATCTCCTTGATAGGAACAAGTTAGACGTTCCTCCGCTTTGTTGGAATAATCAATATCCTCTGCAGATATATTTAATTCTGCACCAGCAATTTTTAATCTAATTTGATGGGTTGTTTTATTTGAAAATATGGAAACCCTTCTAACGGAACTTAAGAACTGATTTCTGGCAATTGTAAGCTTATTGGGGTTTTCTTTTGGTATTACGGCTTCGTAATTAGGGTACTTACCATCAATTAGCCTACAGATCAGTTCAGTTTCTTCAAAAGTAAATTTGGCATTACTCTCATTGTACTCTATTAAAACATCAGACTCACTACCGGCCAAAATACCTTTAAGCAATGTCAATGGTTTTTTAGGCATAATAAATTCAGCTACTTGAGATGCGGTTACATCTGTACGTTGGTATTTTACCAACTTGTGTGCGTCTGTGGCAACAAAAGTCAGATTTTCAGGTGAAAACTGAAAGAATACACCACTCATGACAGGTCTTAAATCATCATTACCTGCAGCAAAAATGGTTTTATTGATAGCGGTTGCAAGAATATCTCCCAATAAGGTGGTAGAACTTGGACTGGTTAATTCCACTGCCTTTGGAAATTCTGCGCCATCGGCATATGCCAAGGCATATTTACCATGATTGGAACTAATTTCTACAGTATTGTTATCCTCGACTACAAAAGTCAAAGGTTGCTCAGGAAATGTCTTTAAAGTTTCTAAAAGTAACCTTGCAGGAACAGCAATAGTACCTTCGTTATCTGAGTCTACCTTGATTACGGAGCTCATAGTGGTTTCTAGATCAGAGGCCGAAACGATTAATTTATCCTTTTGTAGGTCAAAAAGAAAATTATCTAGAATGGGCAACGTGTTACTGTTGTTGATAACACCTCCTAGAATTTGAAGCTGTTTTAGCAAATAAGTACTTGAAACTATAAATTTCATTATTTATTTTTTATGGGTAAAATTTTAAATCTATTTTAAAATTAGTTGAAACTCCTTGTTATAAGTAGTTTTCATTACCAACAAAGATATTTTAATTGGTCTTTTTAAGGAAACAAACTTATTAACAGTTTTAACGTTCTATTGCCTAGGTATAACTATTGGTATTGTTACATTCAGCTTCATTTTATGGTCATTTTATAATAGTTATTAACTTTTGCTTTCTGTCTTCTTCTATATAAAAGTTATTAAGAATTCTTTTGAACTTCATTATTCAAAATCTACTATTATGGTATCCCTATAATCTAGACCCAAAAGGGTAGATGCTCCCCCAACCGTAGTTAAATTACTTTTAAAGATAGCCAATTCTATATAGTCCGATGAATTAAAAATGGCTAAAAGGTCGCCCGCACCTTTTCGCTGGCTTTTCTCTTGTTCATAATTTATGAAATCCCCGTAAGCTTTATGGATTTTATCGATTTTGTGATTTCTTACCAATAGTTTAAAATCCCTACCATTACGGTATGCTTCAAATAAATTTTTACGAATATTGGTAATCACGTTTCCATAATTATCAATATAGATTACACTACCTATTATTTTTTTACCGTCTTCAACAATTCTTGGAGCAAATTCCCTTAACTTTTGTAGTTCGTTAAAAGGTTTGCCTACAATTTCCAATGTGCCGCCTCTAACAATATGGCAAGCAACTTGAATAAAAACATTTAATACAGGGAAAGAATTGGCAATTGAATCGGGTAGGTTGATCTCTACGACCTTATCTGGGGTCATTTCTTCAGTAATTAGGCCAATGACACCCGTATTGGCACTAATGAAATAATGCCCGTTGATTAAGGCTATTACATGTTTGTTTTCTGGGGTCTCCTCAGAATCTACGCCTACAATATGTATGGTGCCCTTAGGGAAGCTTTTATAGGAATTAGAAAGAATATATGCACATTCATGAATATTGAAGGGCATAATGTCATGAGAAATATCAACAATTTTAGCATCGGGCAGTTCACTATATATAGAGCCTTTTAATACTGCTACAAAGTGATCTTTAAGTCCAAAATCCGTAGTTAGGGTAATTATTGCCATACAGCAATGTTGATATGTTTTTAATTAGTCAAACTTAAAATTTGCTTAAATTTGAACTACAAAACTAAACAAAAAAACAGCGATTGGAAATTAAACTTCGCTATCTATAATTCTTACTAAAAAAGACTGTTTGAACGAAATTATCCTAGAATTAACAGAAGTAAGTCCAAGAGAGTTTTTTGGACAGCAAAATGAGCATATTGACTTATTGAAGAAATACTTTCCCAAGCTTAAGATCGTTGCCCGTGGCAATAAGATCAAAGCTTATGGTGATGAAGAACTTCTTGAGGAGTTTGAAATGCGGTTTGATCTCCTTATTCAATACTTCCTAAAGTATAATAAGCTGGACGAGAACAGTATAGAACGCGTATTGACCAGTTCTGAAGATGACGACAAATCTTCTGCCAAAAGTGGGGAAACGTTGTTGCATGGAGTTAGTGGTAGATTGATTAAGGCACAAACTGCAAATCAGCGTAAATTGGTAGATGCGGCAAGAAAAAATGATATGGTCTTTGTTGTGGGCCCTGCCGGAACCGGTAAAACCTATACCAGTGTGGCGCTTGCCGTAAAAGCGTTAAAGGAAAAACAGGTCAGGAAAATAATATTGACACGGCCTGCTGTAGAAGCAGGTGAAAACCTGGGCTTTTTGCCAGGTGATCTAAAGGAGAAGTTAGACCCATATATGCAACCGCTTTATGATGCACTTCGTGATATGATTCCTGCTGAAAAGTTGGCACATTATATAGAAACAGGTGTCATACAAATTGCTCCTATGGCATTTATGAGGGGTAGAACCTTGGATAATGCCTTTGTAATTCTAGATGAGGCACAGAATACCACTCACGCCCAAATGAAAATGTTCCTTACCAGAATGGGTAAGAATGCTCGATTTTTAATTACCGGCGATCCCGGTCAAATAGATTTACCCCGTAGAACAATTTCCGGTTTAAAGGAAGCCTTACTTATTTTGCAGAATGTTGAAGGTATTGACATTATCTATTTAGATGATAAGGACGTTATACGTCATAAATTGGTTAAAAAGGTTATTTCCGCATACAAAACTATAGAACACCAGAATTAACGACTACATGTTAAACAATACTATTTACGATACCGATTTTAATTTTCCAGGTCAAAAAAATGTATATAAAGGCAAGGTTAGAACAGTATATACCTTGGAAAACGATATTCTTTTAATGGTTGCCACGGATAGGCTTTCGGCATTTGATGTCATAATGCCCAAGGGTATTCCGTACAAGGGTCAGATATTAAATCAAATCGCCACGAAAATGATGGCTTTGACAGAAGATATTGTTCCTAATTGGTTGACCGCTACCCCAGATCCAAATGTGGCAATGGGTGTTGCCTGTGAACCTTTTAAAGTTGAAATGGTGATAAGGGGGTATATGTCAGGTCACGCAGCTAGGGAATATAAGGCGGGTAAAAGAATGCTTTGTAGTGTTCCATTACCTGAAGGCTTAAAGGAGAACGACGCTTTTCCTTCGCCTATTATTACACCTGCCACAAAAGCGGAAATGGGCGACCATGACGAAGATATATCCAAAGAGGATATTATTGCAAAAGGTATAGTATCTGAAGAAGATTATGCAATCTTGGAAAAATATACCTATGCTCTTTTTGAAAGAGGTACGCAGATAGCCAATGATAGAGGGTTAATTTTGGTAGATACCAAATATGAGTTTGGAAAAACCCGTGAAGGTAAAATAGTGCTGATCGATGAAATTCACACACCGGATTCTTCAAGGTATTTCTATAAGAAAGGATATCAAGAAAGACAGGATAATAATGAGCCACAAAAACAACTCTCCAAAGAATTTGTTAGGCAATGGCTAATAGCCAACGGGTTTCAGGGATTAGAAGGTCAAACCGTGCCACATATGACAGATGAGTATATTGCATCCGTATCTGAAAGGTATATAGAGCTATATGAACATATTATTGGTGAACCTTTTGTAAAGGCAGATACCAGTAAAATTCATGATCGTATTCATAGAAATGTCTTGGCTTACTTGGAAAGTATATAAATTATCACAAATACTTTTTAATTGAAAAATTCTTTTTTTCCTTTAATCGGCTAATGATTTTCAAAAATGCCACTGCGGTTATATAGGCATCACCTAGAGCGGTATGCCTATCTTTTTTTGAAATGGAAAATTTTTCGGCAAGCTCATCCAAAGTGTAATTGGATTTTGGTTGAATCAGATAGGATTTTATAAGTGTTTTTTTATACAGTACCCCAGTATCCAATACTTTGTTTTTAAGGTCGGGAAGCCCATTCCTGTTAAGGGCCGTGTTAAGCATTCCCATGTCAAATCCGGCATGATGTGCAACAATGACCGCATTGCCAATATAGTCTAAGAATAGCTCCAGGGCTTTTAGTTCGGTAATACAATTTCGCTGTCCATTTTTTAACAAACCATGTACGGGAACACTTTCTTTATTGAATTTTTCCTGTTCCAAATAAATATCCAGTACCTCTTGAACTGCAATAGTTTCCTGCTTAATCTTTACCGCTCCAATGGACAGAATACGGTCTTCATCAAAACTGAAACCGGTAGTTTCCGTATCTAAAACTACAAATGTAATTTCCGTTAAATTGGAGGGTACTTTTTCTTTGAACCTTTTTACATAATTCGTCCAAAAAGGAGGTAGTGGTTTTGATTTACTAAAAAGTCCCATTAGCCTAGAATATTAGCTACTTTAAAACGTAGGGTGATTAATTCTTGAATTCCTTTTATAGCCTTAAATGTGCGTTTTAATTTCATTTTTTCCTCTTTGGTCAATTGTTCCAGTTCAATAAACCTACCGGAATCATGGTGTAACAATCCTTGTCGTGTTCTAAATTTCAGCAAGGCTTTAGTGGCATAGGAGCAAGCCATATATAATTCTTGGTTGTTAGGTTCCAGTTCCGCCAATTTTTCGTATCGTTCCCAAGTATTGCTTATTCCTTTTATGGAATGAGATAGTATAAGTACCCTTGCAGCATCTATTAATGGTCTAAGCGCTCTACTTTTCAAGTCAAAAAAATCTTTGTGCTGCCCGTCTTGCTCTACTAAAAATTGTCTGAAAAAGCCTGTTGGAGAAGGACTTTGAAGTGCTCCGTTTGCAATATGAACCAGAAAAATTGGATATTTCTCAACAGTTCTAAAAATATGGTCGCTCATTTGATCCAATAGATCACGTTCTCCATACGCTAAACTGTAGTCAAAGAAAATGGAGGACATTAAAACTTCGTTAGGACCAGGGTTACTGATCCAGTAAGATAACTTATTGTTCCATTCCTGTAGACTTAAGCACCATTTAGGGTTAGAAGCCATCATGTCTGCAGGACAATATTCATATCCAATTGTGTTCAACCCTTTTGTTATTCGTTTAGAAAGCCCTAGAAAATAGGAAGTGGTTTTAGGTAATTCTGTTTCAGGTACATTTTCAAAGACAAGGGCATTATCTTGATCGGTATGTAATAATTGCTCGCTTCTACCTTGGCTGCCCAGTGTTAACCAGGCAAATTTTACCGGTGGCTCTTCTTTCATTTTGGCCAACGATAGTTCCACTACTTGTTTTATACAGGTATCGTTGAGTTCTGAAATTATTTTTGCTATTAGCCCTAAAGGAATATTTTGTTCCAAATAGCCTCTTAAAAGAAGCATGACGCTTTTCCTTAGCTGTTTAATTTGCTTTACCTTTTGTGTTCTTTTAATTGCTTTTACCAAAACAGCAGGATTGTCCCCAAGAGAAACCATAACGTCATGTTTGGACATAATACCCAATGCTTTGGAATTTACGGTGCCGTCCTCTGTAATGACCAAATGGCTTATGTTGCTCTTCATCATGGCCATTTGTGCCTGTGTAATAGTAAGTTTTTTTGGATACGTAATTACGGGAGATGTCATGATGGTTTTAACTGTAGCGGTAATTGGGTGATTTCCAGAAATAACCTTACTACGTAAATCCTTGTCCGTAATAATACCAACAGGCAATCCTTTGCTCACTACCAGAATGGAACCAATATGGTTCTCGGTCATTAATTCTGCAGCTTTCTGTATGGTTGTTCTGGTTGAGCAGGAGACAAGTTTTTTAGAATAATTGGCCAATTGTAAATCTGGAATATTGACCTCTTTATTTTTATCATTGTCTATTTCTACACCATACAGTTGTCCTTTTTGATTTTTGGAATAGGGGTTACGAGTATTGGAAGCAAAACTTTCCATTAAAAATACAGATACCTCTTCATTCTGTTTGGCAATTGGTCTAAATACCTCTATAGGAATTCCATACAGAATACATTCTTCATGGGTTTTGGCCTCTAACTTATAATTTTCATTTGCTATTAAAGGGCGTAAACCAAAAATATCTCCTTCGTCACAAAAGTCTATGATATTATTAGTAGTAGTGTTTGTTAGTGTTACAGCTCCTTTGTGAACAAGATAAAAATGAGAATGGGGGTTTTCATCAACAGAAAATACAATGCTATTTTTTTCCTTATAAATAATGAGTACTTGTTCTGCTAAAAGGTATAGTGATTTTTCATCCAACACATTAAATGGAGGATAATTCTTTATAAAATCTGCTACTCTTTCAGAGATTAGGTTTTTCATAAATTTTATTTATCGTGGTCTGCTTGCTGGGTTTAACAATCGCTTAAATATACACCAACGGCCAAACCACCTTCAGATGTTTCTTTGTATTTGGTGCTCATGTCCTTTGCCGTTTCCCACATGGTCTGTACAACTTTGTCCAAGGGTACTTTTGCTGCTAACGGGTCTGACCCCAAGGCCAGTTCTGCTGCATTTATTGCTTTTATGGCCCCCATGGAATTTCTTTCTATACATGGTATCTGTACCAGACCACCAATAGGATCGCACGTAAGTCCCAAATGATGTTCCATAGCTATTTCTGCTGCCATGAGTACTTGTTCTGGCGTACCTCCCAATAATTCTGTCAGCGCACCTGCCGCCATTGCAGAAGAAACACCTATTTCGGCTTGGCAACCACCCATTGCGGCGGAGATTGTAGCTCCTTTTTTGAAAATGCTACCTATTTCACCTGCAACCAATAGGAACTGTTTTATGTGTTCAAAGTTACCAGCATGGTTTTCAATGACCATATAGTACATTAATACGGCAGGTATAACACCGGCACTACCATTGGTAGGAGCGGTGACCACACGGCCCAATGATGCATTTACTTCATTGACACTTAATGCAAAGCAACTGACCCATTTTAAAATTTGCCTGAATTTAACTTCGGTGAGTCGTAATGTTTGCATCCATTCCTCAGGGTTGGAATAGGGGAGGTCACTCTTTAAATTCTTATGCATTTCAAAGGCCCTACGTTTTACGTTCAATCCTCCCGGCAAAGTACCTTCTGTATGGCAGCCTGTATACATGCACTCCAGCATGGTGTTCCATATTCTTTTTAGTTCAAAATTAATTTGCTGTTCTGTCCGTAATGATAGTTCATTCTGCAAGACCATTTCAGAAATATTGATTCCCTGGGCTTTGCAAAGTTCCAAAAGATCGGCCCCCTTTTCTATGGGGTAGGGAAACTTATTGAACATTTCTACTTTACGCTTGGCATTTTTTCGTTCTTCACTTACTACAAATCCACCGCCAATACTATAATAGGTCTTGGAAATTTTTCTGCCTGATTTAAGCCTTGCTTGAAACTTTAGACCGTTGGCATGAAAAGGAAGAAATTTTTTATTGAAAACAATATGTTTTTTGGGGTCAAACTCAATTTCAAACCTACCATCAAGTTTTAAAATATGTTTTTGATTGATCGTGTGGATCATTGGGTCTATGTCTTCAATAGGAACACGCTCTGGGTCCATACCCAATAGACCTAACATTACGGCATAGTCCGTGGCATGTCCTTTGCCGGTCAATGATAGCGATCCGTATAGGTGAACAACAACTTCCTCAACCAGTTCCAGATTATTTCTGGAATCAAGCCTGGCCAACCATCTCTCGGCAGCACGCCATGGTCCTAAGGTGTGGGAACTTGAAGGGCCTACACCAATTTTTAGCATATCAAAAATACTTATACTTTCTCTTTCCAATCGTTATGGTTTTGTGTTGCTAAGTTACAATGTTTATAGCGGTATGTAATAGGCTTTAGATGGCATAATTAAAATGGTTTATGACGGTAACAATGACATCATGTCAGTTTTTCTTGCTTGGCATATTGTTTGACCTTTAGTTAGCGATTATAAAATAAAGCACTAATTTAAAATATATAAGATGAGTAAGATTATAGGAATAGATTTGGGTACTACCAATTCCTGTGTTTCCGTAATGGAGGGTAATGAACCAGTAGTAATTCCGAATGCAGAAGGTAAAAGAACAACTCCTTCGGTTATCGCTTTTGTTGAAGGTGGTGAGATTAAAGTAGGTGATCCGGCAAAAAGACAAGCGGTTACTAACCCTACCAAAACCATATACTCTATTAAGAGATTTATGGGGAACAAATATTCGGAATCTAGTAAGGAAGCGGAAAGAGTACCGTATAAAGTTGTAAAAGGGGATAATGACACACCAAGAGTAGATATTGATGGTCGTTTGTATTCTCCACAAGAATTATCGGCTATGATTCTTCAGAAAATGAAGAAAACTGCCGAAGACTATTTAGGTCAAGAAGTTTCGCGTGCCGTAATTACGGTACCGGCATATTTTAACGATGCGCAAAGACAAGCTACTAAAGAAGCTGGTGAGATAGCAGGTTTAACGGTTGAACGTATTATCAACGAACCTACTTCTGCATCTTTGGCATATGGTATGGATAAAAAGGATACCGATCAAAAAATTGTTGTTTTCGATTTTGGAGGTGGAACGCATGATGTGTCTATCCTAGAATTAGGAGACGGTGTTTTTGAAGTATTGGCTACGGATGGTGATACCCATTTAGGTGGTGATGACGTAGATCAAAAAATTATTGATTGGTTGGCAGAGGAGTTCAAATCTGAAGAAGGTATGGACCTTAGGGAAGATTCAATGGCTTTGCAACGTTTGCGTGAAGCAGCGGAGAAAGCAAAAATTGAATTGTCATCTTCTGCACAGACAGAGATTAACCTACCTTATGTAACGGCTACAGCTTCTGGACCAAAGCACTTGGTAAGAACATTGACCAGGTCTAAGTTTGAGCAATTGATCGCTGATTTGGTAAAAAGAACCATAGAGCCTTGTGAGGCTGCAATGAAATCTGCAGGTTTGTCCAAGAGCGATATTGATGAAATTATCTTGGTTGGTGGTTCTACAAGAATACCAGCGGTACAAGAGGCCGTTGAGAAATTCTTTGGTAAGAAACCTTCTAAAGGTGTTAACCCAGATGAGGTTGTTGCCATTGGTGCAGCTATTCAAGGTGGGGTATTGACAGGAGATGTTAAAGATGTATTGTTGTTGGATGTTACGCCACTTTCATTAGGTATTGAAACTATGGGTAGTGTTATGACAAAGTTGATAGAGGCAAATACAACCATACCAACTAAAAAGTCCCAGGTGTTCTCTACGGCAGCGGATAACCAACCATCGGTTGAGATTCATGTGCTGCAAGGGGAAAGACCTATGGCCAATGATAACAAGACTATCGGTAGATTCCATTTAGACGGTATTCCACCGGCAAAAAGAGGTACACCACAGATTGAAGTAACTTTTGATATTGATGCAAACGGTATTATTAAAGTATCTGCAACTGATAAGGCTACAGGTAAATCTCAAGACATCCGTATTGAAGCTTCTTCAGGATTGACTGAAGAGGAAATCAAAAAGATGAAAGCTGAAGCGGAAGCAAATGCCGAGTCTGATAAAAAAGCTAAAGAAACTGCCGATAAGCTTAATGAAGCTGATGGTATGATTTTCCAAACGGAAAAGCAGTTAGAGGAATTTGGTGATAAATTATCCGATGATAAGAAGAAACCAATTGAAGAGGCTTTAACAGAGTTGAAAGCTGCTTATGAAACCAAGGATATTGCGGTGATAAACCCGGCTTTGGAGAAAATAAATGAAGCTTGGAAAGTTGCATCAGAGGAAATGTACAAAGCTCAGGCAGAAGCACAAGGTGCTGGAGCTCCACAAGGAGATCCTACTGCTGATGGCGGCGCTTCTGAAGGTGATAATGTAGAAGACGTAGATTTTGAAGAGGTTAAATAAATTAACCATTATTTGATATTAAAAAGGGCGGTATTTACCGCCCTTTTTTACTTTTATCGTATTTCTTTTTTCACCCAGTAATAATACCCTAATTTTGCACTATGGTAAAGAAATACTTACAAATTATATTTGTTGTTGGCATTACTTTTTCAATCAAGTTGCACGGTCAAGAAATACAAATATTCACATTGTCCGATTTTGATTTGAGGGATAGTGTAAAAACTTGTTTGGTTAGTACGGATTATGGCAAGGAAGAATATGATTTTAATAAAAAAGGATTGCTTACAAAATCCGTTACACGCTATAATGCAGAAGATTATGACGTAGTCTATTATAAATACAAGAACAATCATTTAATAGAAAAACGTTCAGAATCTTATCAAAACAATGAGTTTGACCCCAATACTTCCATTGCACATTTTTATGAAATAGATTCAACGGAAAATTTAAAAATTCAAGAGCGTATCTTTTCTTATGATAAGCAGTTTTTAGAAGAATATATTTATAATTACGATGAAGCCGGAGATATCGTTAGCATTAAAAGAACCAACAATGAAGGTACTGACCTTACCCAAGTGGAACATACAAAGATAAATGGGGAACATACCGTTACCTACCTATTAAATGACCAGCCTTTAAAATCTATAAGAACCTCTATTTTAAAACCCAAAAACAAACCGGCGCAAAAGGTGGTGTTGACCAAGAAATATCTTAATGGTGAAGCAAATATGGCATTTGAAGAGGTTTATGATACGGATGGTAAATTAATGGCACAGCAAAAATTTAATTATAACGAAACGGAACAAAGTTTTGAGCCTACCGTTAGGACTTCTTATATCTATGACGATAAAAATATGTTGGTTGAGGAAATAACCAAATCCGGGTCAGGCACTTCAAAAAAAGAATATATCTATCAATATGACCAAGTAAACCAAGGTAATTGGATCAAGCAAATCATTACACCGGACAATTCATATAAAACCAGAAAAATCACCTATTATAAAGGAGTTATAAAAGATAATAAGTAAGTTTATTTATTGGCAGACCACTCTTCTTTTAATAAGCGATAACAACATGTATTCCTTTTAAAACCATCTAATAGATATACATCTTTACGGAGTATACCTTCTAAGGTACAACCAAGCTTTTCTACAGCTTTTCTAGATACAACATTTCTTTCGTCTACCCTAAATTCAACTTTTTCAAACCCTAAAGTTTCAAAGGCATATTCTAGCATTAATTTTTTCATATGGGTATTAAGACCTGTGCCTTGAAATTCCTTGCCAATCCAAGTAGAACCAATATGAAGGACTTTGTTTTTATGGTTGATGTTCATGAAACGTGTAGAGCCAGCGTATTTGTTTAGTTTTTTGTCATATATGATGTATGGAATACTAGTGCCGTTCTCTTCTTGTTGCAATGCTATTTCTACATAGTTTTTTAAGCTAGCGGGCGTTTTGATATCAGAAGGAGAATATTGAACCAATTTATCTTGAGATGCTATCGCAATTAGTTCTTTATAATTGGATAAGTTTAAAGGGCTAAGTTTAACCCTGCTGTCTTGTAAAATAGAAGAAATACTCATAATTATAATTGATTGATGATTTCTTTGCGTACTTCATGACCTCCGTTAAAGTTGATATGATGTATGCTTTGACCAAATAAAGATAGCAGCTTTTTACGTTCTTCTTTTAACCTTTCTTGAGAAAGATATTCATCTTTATCTCCTATGATGGAAATGACCTCCGTAGTGTTTAAAAAGTTAAAATGTGTTCTATGAAGTTCATTAGGTATGCCTCCAGCATATATGACCAATTTATCACACGCTAATTGCCTATATGCTAAGTAGCGCAATGCTATAGAGACACCTTGGGAAAACCCTAAAATAATAAGCTTACATTGTTTGGGTATTTTTTCACGTTCCCATACGGCATCAAGATAATTAAAGACATTATTGGTTTCCATTAGGGTGTCCTCTTTGGTCAGCCAACTTGCTCCAACATGTTTATAAGAATCTTTTAAATAGTATTTAGATGGTGCTTGCGGAGCAATTATATAATTTTCATCTGCATTCAATTCATCAAAATAACGCAAGAAAAATTTACTTAAAAATCCAATACCGTGAAAAACAAGCCATACATTTTTGGTTTGTTCATTTAGCTCGTTTAAGGTTTCGTAGGAGTTTGTGGAGGTATAAGAAACGGTCTTAATTGTGTTCTTCATTGTAAAATCACTTGTTTTCAAACTTTAGAATTGATTATGTAATGCGTAATTTTACAAAAAAAAGAATGAACGACTACAAAGAGAAAATTCTTAAAATTTGCAACGAAACTTCAAAGAACACTTTGATGGAGACCTTGCAAATTGATTATGTAGATGTGGGGGAAGATTTTTTATTGGCTAAAATGCCGGTAACCCCAAGGGTTCATCAACCAGACGGCGTGCTACATGGTGGTGCCATGGTAGCCTTGGCAGAAAGTGTTGGTAGTGCCGCTTCTTATATTTTTTTGGACGCTAGTTCATATTTTGTACGTGGTATAGAAATTTCCGCTAACCACGTTAAAAGTGTAAAGGATGGTTTTGTGTATGCGAAAGCGGTAATTGTGCATAAGGGTAGAACAACACAATTGTGGGAAATTAAAATAACCAATGAAGCAGATGAATTGGTATCCCTTTGTAAATTAACAACAATAGCCTTACCCAGAAATTAAGATGGTGCAGGAACTTTTTAATCGTGCCAGGACATGCTTACACGAGCATTTACCTTTTGTACTTTATAAAAAGCCAAATTCCAATGAATTAGTTGGAGTATTTCAACATAATGATGAGGTATATAGGGTAGATGATTTTGAAGAGACGGGCTTTATTTTTGCCCCGTTTGATTCTGATGCAGACGCCGTATATATTAGGATGGATAGTGTCTTAAGAGAAGCATTGTTTTTAGATAAAAGTAATTACAATGCTGAACTAAATATACTTTCCAAAGATGTTGGGGAAAAGGAGAATTATATAAGTTTAGTACAAAAGGCTTTGGCCCAAATTAAAAAAGGGGCGTTTAACAAAGTGGTTGTGTCAAGAAAAATTCAGGTAGAAATTACTGATAGCCATCTTGATATATTCCATCGTCTTCTGGCAACTTATGAAGAAGCCTTTTGTTATTATTTGTATCATCCCAATATAGGAACATGGATGGGGGCTACTCCAGAAATATTGATTAAAAGTAGTGGTAATCAGTTTACCACTATGTCCCTAGCGGGTACACAAAAGGTTCAGGGGGATGACCCACCACAGTGGACTTTGAAAGAGTTGAACGAACAGCAGTTGGTTACCGATTATATTGTGGACGTCTTAGATAAAAATGCAGAGACGCTGCAGATTTTGGATAAGGAATCTATAAAGGCGGGACAATTATGGCATCTCCGAACGGAGCTGAAAGGCGTTATGTTACCAAGCAAATTTGGGGACATATTGCAAGCTTTGCACCCAACACCTGCGGTTTGTGGTAATCCATTACAAGACGCAAAAAGTTTTATTCTTAACAATGAATATTATCAACGTTCTTTCTACACCGGTTTTTTGGGAGAATTAAATATTAAGGCAGAGCAGCCTAGAAATAGAAACCGTAAAAACCAGGAAAACAGTGCTTACAGAAGCGTAAAGAAAATATCGGAACTTTATGTGAATCTACGGTGTATGCAACTTTTGAATAATGAAGCTATCCTATATGTTGGCGGGGGTATAACGGAAGATTCCGATCCTGAAAAGGAGTGGGAGGAAACCGCAATAAAAAGTAAGACCATGTTACGTGTTTTGAATAGCAAATAGACCTATAACTTTTGGGTTATATAGGGCTTTGGTTGTATTTTTGAAGTCCATGAAATACTCATCTATACCAACTGCCCAATCCATTGTGCAACACTTTAGGGCCAAGAATATTTCAAATATTGTAATTTCTCCCGGTTCAAGAAATGCACCGCTTACCATATCGTTTACGGAGGACCCATTCTTTACATGTTTTAGTATTGTGGACGAAAGGTGTGCTGGTTTCTTTGCTTTGGGTATGGCGCAACAGTTACAGCAACCGGTGGCCGTTCTCTGTACCTCTGGCAGTGCATTGTTAAATTATTATCCTGCGGTTGCAGAGGCGTTTTATAGTGCTATTCCCTTAGTGGTCATATCTGCGGATAGACCTTTTTATAAGGTAGGAATAGGTGATGGGCAGACTATTCATCAAAAAAATATTTATGAAAATCAAATTGGGTATTCTGCCAATCTTAAGCAAGATATTACCCATTCTACGGAAATTGTAAAAAAATATAGACCAGACTGGATTGTTGATAATGATATAGAAAGTTCTCAAAGCAAGGTGCAGGATCATAATGATGGGGAACTAGATAAAGCATTGTCATTTGCGCTACGGGAACAATGTCCAGTGCACATCAACGTACCTTTTGAAGAGCCTTTATATCAAATTTCACTACAGCCAACTACTGCGGTGAATATACCGGATTTGGTAAATCCTATTCAGGTTGAAGCTCCATTGGAAAGTAAGAGGCAAATTTGGAGCAGCTCTACCAAAAAAATGATTCTAGTAGGGGTTAATACGCCACATACCTTAAATGAAACTTGGATTAATAAATTGGCAAGTGATCCCAGTATTGTAGTATTTACGGAAACCACATCCAACATTAACCATCCTAATTTCTTCAACAGTATAGATTCTATAATTGCTCCCATAGAAATTGGTAGTAAAACCGAAGAAAATTTTAAAAAGTTGCAACCAGAGGTTTTAATAACTTTTGGCGGACTTATCGTTTCAAAAAAAATTAAGGCATTTTTGCGAAAATTTAAACCGCTACACCATTGGCATATAGGCGGCAATAGGGCCAATGATACATTCTTTTGTTTGGAAGAACATACAAAAGTGCCTGTTGACCATTTTTTTAAGGAGATGTATCTAAACAATGGTATAAAGGAAAGTACATATTTTAAAGGTTGGAATAAGGTAAAGGAGAATTATAAAGATAAAAGAGCTGCCTACCTTGCTCAAATTCCCTTTTCAGATTTTTATGCGTTTAATTCCATTTTCAAGGAAATACCTAAGGAATATCTATTGCAATTGGCAAATAGCTCCACGATTAGATATGCCCAATTATTTGAGATTGATGCTTCTGTAAAAGTAAATTGTAATAGAGGTACAAGTGGTATAGATGGCAGTACTTCTACGGCAATTGGGGCGGCGTTTGTACATACCGGCCCAACATTGTTCATTACCGGTGATTTAAGTTTTTTCTATGATAGCAATGCTTTGTGGAATAATTATATTAAAAATGATTTTAAGATCATTGTTATAAATAACCAAGGAGGGGGCATTTTTAGAATTCTGCCGGGACAAAAAGAATCGGATACTTTTCAAACTTATTTTGAAACACGTCATCATTTAAATGCCAAGCATCTTTGTGAGATGTATAATTTTGAATACCACGTGGCAAATTCTAAGCAGACATTGAGTGAAAAATTGTTTGATTTTTTTGGGGATTCCGATCGGCCAAAGCTCTTGGAAATTGAAACGCCGGCATTAATAAACGATAAAATTTTGATTGAATATTTTCGTTTTATATCTTAGGGGTGTATTAACCATTAATTATAACACACTAACATGAGTAAAAGAGATGATTTAATTGAAAAGTATGCTGCTGACATCAAGGATAAATTTGGTGAAAACGCAGATATGGATTTGCTTAAAAAAGTAACAGTTGGTCTTGGGCCTTCAATTTATAATATAGATGCTTCCAAAGTTTCTGGAAGTGATCAAAAGGAATTGGATACCGTTAAAAATAACTACTTAATTAAGAAATTAGGTTTAGCGGATGATTCTAAGCTAGATGATGCCATCAAAACTGTAATGGATAAATATGGCTCATCCAACAGAAACAAGCATAGAGCCGTTATTTACTATATGCTTTGTAAGCATTTTAATAAAGCTTCTGTTTACGAAAAATAGAATTTTAAAAGTACAGATCTTAGACCGTTGTCATTTTTGGCAACGGTCTTTTTTTACCATTAGGTTTGTGGATTATAAAATGTAATTTTGTGCCATGATAGAATTAGGACGAATTAATAATCTTGAAATCTTAAGAGATACCAGTGTAGGTCTTTTTTTAGGTGATGATGAGGGTAATGATGTTTTATTACCCAATAAATATGTGCCTCCCACATATGAAATAGGTGATAAATTAAAAGTCTTTTGTTATTTGGATTATGATGAAAGACCTGTAGCCACTACCTTGGAACCAGACATTATGCTTGGAGAATTTAGGTTGCTGCAAGTAGCTGAGGTAAATGAATTTGGTGCTTTTATGGAGTGGGGTTTGGAAAAGCATCTTTTGGTACCATTTAGAGAGCAACGGGTAAAAATGAAGGAAGGGCAATGGTACGTGGTTCATTGTTACTTAGATGAACGTTCTAGTAGATTGGTAGCGTCTAATAAATTGGATAAATTTTTAAGCAATGATAATATTGACTTAAAAGTTTGGGAGCAAGTAGACCTGGTGGTAACCAGGCAGACAGATTTAGGTTGGGAAGTGATTGTAAATGAACGTCATAAAGGATTGGTCTACTTCAACGAGGTTTTTAAACCTATTAATATTGGCGATGTTATCCCGGGCTGTATTAAGACCATTAGAAAGGATAATAAACTGGATATATCGCTACAGCCATTGGGAGCAAACGTTTTGGAACCTGCCGCAACCAAGATATTTGAAGTATTAAAAGAGCATGGCGGATTTTTGCCCTTGCACGATAAATCGTCACCTGAAGATATAAGAGACACCTTTCAAATGAGTAAAAAGACTTTTAAAAAAGGGGTAGGTACGTTATACAAAGCACGAAAAATTAATTTGGAGGCAGATGGCATTTCATTGAACGAAGATTGATTGCCATTGTGAGAAATTTCTTAATTAATTGATTTGCAGATTTATACATTATTTTTTTGAAAGGAATTTTGTGAGACTAATCAAATAATTTTATTTTCGTAGGATATGAAAAGTTATTACATTTTTTAGCTTACATTTAGGATCGAGAACAAAAATTTCCCTATTTATATGCCTTTTATAGAAGAAAGTGATTTATTGGAATTACACAAAGATGTCGATAAGGCGCAAATAATCAACGAGCGTTTATTAGATCAAATCAAGTTTAAAAATAAGGAACTTAAAAAGAGTAAAATACAGCGCAATATTTTTGCGGGAATAACCACATTTTTTATTCTAGCGGCAATAGCTTTTGGTTCATTGACCGCAGGAATAAGTATTTCCGGAGGCTTCAGTAAGAAAAACAATAACAACGATTTAGTATTTACCTCTATAGATAGTTTAGATGCTATAAAGGCACGTATTGATAATCTAAAGGAGCAAAATGAAGAATTAAGCCTGGTAAAGGAATTTTACTTGGCCAAGGAGTTTCTTGAAAAAGAGAAAATTTATTCGGTACAGGTAAAATCTTTTGTGGATAACAACGTCACATTGGCATCCGAAGCTTTGACAAACACACTTTTCGTTAAAACCAATCCTTTTTATTCCTACTCCTTAGGCAATTTTGAAACATTGGAAGAAGCACAGTCATTTAGAAAACAATTGGTTGATATTGGTTTTGATGATGCGTTTGTTGCTTCGTACAAGGATGGTAAGCGTATTCAAATAGAAGATCCTTATTAGTGATCAAACTAAAGGCGTGGCTCAACGCAGCAAGACTTAGAACTCTTCCATTATCAATTTCAGGTATTCTGGTAGGTGCAGCTATTGCCTCTTGGCAAGGTTTTACCAATTTAAGTATTTTACTTTTGGCATTATTGACAACGGTGGGTCTGCAAGTAACCTCCAATTTTGCCAATGATTATGGAGATGGGGTTAAAGGAACGGATAACTCTGACAGAATTGGGCCACAAAGGGCACTACAAAGCGGTCTTTTAACGGCAATTCAATTAAAGCGTGGTATTTATATCAGTATCGTCATCAATATCTTTTTGGTGATCCTTTTAGTATTAGTGTCTTTTGGCACGGACAATTTAGATTATATTATTCTTTTTTTAGTACTTGGCGGATTTGCAATTTGGGCAGCCATAAAATATACGGTGGGCAAATCTGCATACGGTTATTATGGATTGGGTGATGTATTCGTTTTTGTTTTTTTTGGATTGGTGAGTGTTTTAGGTACGCATTTCTTGTTTGTTAAATCGTTTTACCCACTAGCGCTGTTGCCAGCAATATCTATTGGGTTATTAAGTGTGGGGGTGCTTAATTTAAACAATATGCGTGACCATAGATCAGATCAAGCAGTAGGTAAAAATACGGTTGTTGTAAAGATGGGGTATGCGAAGGCAAAAAAATATCACTACCTTATATTGGTTACGGCATTTTTATGCCTGTTTTATTTTTTGTTCACAACAAATGGATCACATCTACGTTATGTAAGTCTTATAGGATTTTTGCCGGTATTTATTCATATGCGTAAGGTATCTGTTACTGAGAATGAAGCAAATCTAGATCCAGAGCTTAAAAAGTTGGCTCTTAGTACCTTTATGACGGCATTGCTGTTTTTTATTAGTTATTATTATTTTTTGTAATTTTGATTGTAACCTTCTAAACCATTTTTAACCTTGGAACAACCCATAAAAATTCTAATTGTTGAGGACAATGTAATTATCGCTGATGATATGCAGTCCATGTTAGAGGAAATAGGATATGAAATTGTAGATAATGTAATCGTCTATGAACAAGCGGTAGAGGTATTAAAAACGCAACAGGTAGATTTAGTCCTTATCGATATTATCCTTGCTTCTGATAAAACTGGTATTGATTTAGGAAAGCATATTAGGGATAATTATGATATTCCTTTTATTTTCGTAACATCAAACTCTGACCGCGCCACGGTTGAGAATGCCAAAACGGTAAAACCAAATGGGTATTTGGTAAAACCTTTTGAGCAACAAGATTTGTATACCTCTATAGAAATTGCACTTTCTAACTTTATATATGGTAAACAAAATTCATCTAAGGGTTTACCTAATGAAACGGTCAATGAGGATGTTCCTATGTCCAATTCTATTTTAAAGGATTCTATTTTTGTCAAAAAGCAACATCTTTACTACAGAATTCAATTTGGTGATATCCAATTCATAAAAGCGGATAATGTTTATTTGGAGGTCAATACAGTAGATAAGAAGTTTTTGGTACGATCACCATTAAAGGATTATTTAGAAAAATTGCCCCAAAATAAGTTTTATAGGGCTCATAAATCCTATATTGTTAATGTAGATCATATTGATGCCATAAACTCAAAAGATATTATGATCAATAATACTTTAATTCCAATTTCAAAAGATTTTAAAGAATTCATTATTTCAGCAATGAATTCATAACTATAATTTCACTTCAGAAAAGCACCTTTTAGGGTGCTTTTTTTAGTTTTATGAACTGGTAAACGGTTTATTTTTATCGACTAAATACCAATTTTACCGATGAAATACATGGTGTTTGACTCAAAATTGATTTCACAACATATATAGGTAGTTACACAACAATTAAAAAAACTCAGTAAGGCTATTTTATAAATTTGTGGTATTGCAAATTAGCATTATGATTTCATCTAATTATCCATATTTACATTGGATTTTTAGCATAATAGAATCTTAATGATGATTTGTTACGAAAAGTAACTAGAACACACTTTTTGGGCTTAAGGTGTATTGATATCAATATAATTTAGGTTCACAACAAAAATTTAGTAGAAACAGGTATTTGTTTTATGTTTGAATCTACTTTTTAGTTTATATGAAAAGAAATCTAATTTTAAATTTGATATGGTCGCTATTGTTTAGCGTATTCTCGTGCATGGTATGGGCACAGCAGGAGGACCTATCAATGCAAAATGAAGATTACTACCAGCAATTTCAAGAACTGGAAAACGGCGAACTACGAACGTTTTTTTTCTTCAATACACCAAATAGATACAATCTAGTTTCTCCTTATGATTGGTTAGATACGGTAAAGGTATATTTAAATAGTTCCGAAAAAACCAATGATACGGTTTCCATAAGAAATTATCAACTTATACAATCTCAGATATATCATGATCTTGGCAACTATGAGAAAAGTTTGGCCATTTCAAAATCTTTGTTTGATAGTTTAGATGAATTGGATAAGGAACTCAAGAAGACCATCTTGAATCTGTTAGACGATAACTACGCCAAATTACAGATGTTCTCTAAACAAATAGAGGTTAGGCGCCTTAAGCGCGAGCTTGGGTTTACAGAGAATATTGCTTTCTATGATATCTATGCAAGCCTTGGTCAATATCGCAAAGCGATGAAGGATTACATGACCGAGGAGAAAAAAGAACTTAAAGATGATGATTATTATGGCCAAGCCATTTACAATAATACTATTGGTGAATTTTTAAGGCTGGATAAATCGGCACCAACTGCCCTAAGCTATTTTAAAAAGTCAGAAGGGTTAATACAGGTCTTCCTAAGTGATGTTACCAACCAAAGAACAGATAAGGAACTCACAGATGGTAAAATCTTAAAAGCTATTATTATTGGTAATATTGGAAAATGTCATCTTCAACTTAAAGAATATGAAAAAGCAATTCCTTATCTGGAGGAGAGTAGGGATATCATAAAAACATTTAATAAAGGTAAATTTTCTTCCGACTTTATTGAAAATACATTGGCTCTTGCAGATTGTTATTTAAAATTGGACAATTTTGCCAAGGCTACGGATTATTTAAGTGATGAAATGAATCCGGTTAAAACGGAGAACATCCTTAAGCGCAATAGAATATACGCGGACTTTTATTATAAAACTGGTGATTTTAAAAATGCAACCTTTTATTTAAAACGCAATATTAAGATTAGAGATTCTATAGATGCACAGGCATCAGATATCATAAACCAACAATTGACATCTGTTGTAGCCCAAGATTTGGAGAATTCTAGGAAAATGATGGAGCTTCAAAAAGCGGAATTGGAGGAATCCAGAAAGGATATTAAGGCAAGGGATGACAAGATTAGCCTGGTTTTCGTATCCTTAATATTTACTTTAATCGGTTTTGCGGGCTTGGTCTATGCCTATTTAAAAAGTATTAAAAATCAGCGTTTAATTGCCGAGCAAAAGTATATTATAGAAAATGCGCTCGTAGAAAAAGACTCCTTGCTCAAGGAAATTCACCATAGGGTAAAGAACAATTTGCAGATGGTGTCCAGTCTATTGAGTTTGCAGACTAAAAATACCACCAGTAAGGCGGCCATAGAAGCATTGGAAGAAGGTAAAAGTAGGGTAAAGGCCATGGCGTTGATACACCAAAAACTTTATCAGAACGATGATTTATCGGTTATTGAAATGCAAGGGTACATAGAAAGTCTTATCAATAGCATACAATCTGTCTATAAAAAAGGTGGACATAATATTAATATAGCAATAGATGCGGAAGGAGTTGAGCTGGACATTGACCGTGCCATACCTTTTGGATTAATTTTGAACGAGTTGGTTTCAAATTCTTTCAAATATGCTTTTCCCCATGATGACAGTAATGGAAAAATTTATATCCATCTACGAAAACTGGTGGGTAAAGAGGGCTTTTTTGAATACACGGACAACGGTATAGGTTTACCCGATGATTCTGATGAAAGGGCTAAAACTTCTATGGGCTTTAGATTAATGAGCAGGTTGGCCAATCAACTACAGACGACCTTGAATACCGATAAAACTACCGAAGGGGTTCGTTTTTGGTTTAATTTTAAATAAGTTACCTCACTTTACTTTTCAACACCACCTTATGTAATAGTTTAGGGAAGAATCGTTTCAGATAAATACCATATTTTTCTTTGCCACCTATATAAGTTTCAAAACGTTTCTTTCTAATTGCCGATATAATTTCACGGGCACATTTTTCAACTGGCATTCCGTTTTCCGTGGCATCGTCTTCTTGTTGTAACGCTGTGCCGTTTCCGGTTAGAGCATTTTTTGCAACGTTGGTCTGTATAAACCCTGGGCAAATAATAGATACATTAATATTATCCTTTTCATGTTCCATCCGTAATGCATCAAAGAAGCCGTGTAATGCATGTTTTGCTCCGCAATAACCCGAACGATACGGAGAGGAAAATTTACCCATTAAGCTCGTAACAGTTACAAAATGACCACTTTTTTGAGCTATGAAGTGCGGTAATACATGCTTTGTTAGTTTAACAGTACCCAGATAATTAACATTAATCATTTGTTGGTAGACGTCAAAATTGGTTTCAATGATCAAAGAACGCTGGCTGAGTCCGCCATTATTGATTAAAACATCAATTTTACCGAATAATGTAAAAGCTTTTTCAGTGATGTTTCCTAGGGATTCAAAATTGGTTAAATCAAGTGGGAGTACGGTTACATTCTCTGGTGATTTACAGTTTTTTTTTACGCTTAATAGCACCTCTTCGCGTCTTGCCGAAATAATAAGTTTTGCACCTTTCGCATTTAATTGATATGCTAATGCTTCTCCAATTCCTGAAGATGCGCCTGTAATCCAAATTACCTTATTTTCCATTCTTTTAAATCCATCGGTATTAAAGTGAAAATATAGCTAAATTTGAAGGATTATATGAAAGCATCTTTTAAAAAGTACATTCTCAATTTTAAAAACCCTAGCGGAACCTCTAGAGGTATTTTGCGAACAAAAGAAACTTGGTTTCTAATTTTAGAGGAAAATGGAAATTGGGGAATTGGCGAGTGCGGATTATTTAGAGGACTTAGTTTTGATGATGTACCTGAATACGAAGAAAAATGTACTTGGGTTAAAGAAAACATTCATTTAGGAGAAACTGAGTTATTGAAGCATTTGCAAGATTTCCCTAGTATTCAATTTGGGGTAGAGCAGGCTTTTTTATCGCTTCGGTCAAATAATCCCTTTCAACTTTTCAGCTCTAAATTCTTAAAAGCCCAAAAACCAATTTCAATTAACGGTTTGGTTTGGATGGGCGATAAAGATTTTATGCATCAGCAAATAGAGCAAAAGTTAAAAGATGGTTTTTCATGCATAAAAATGAAAATTGGTGCTATAGATTTTGATGCGGAAATTGCGTTGCTTAAATCTATAAGAAAACGTTATTCCAGAGAAGAAATTGAACTGCGGGTAGATGCCAATGGTGCTTTTTCTCCAAAAGAAGCGTTGTCTAAATTGGAGAATTTAGCCCAACTTGATTTGCATTCCATAGAACAACCTATAAAGCAGGGGCAATGGAAAGAGATGCAAAAGCTTTGTAAAGCTACACCGTTGCCAATTGCGCTAGACGAGGAATTAATCGGTGTTGTAGATGTAACAAAGAAACAAGAGTTGCTACAAACTATACAACCGCAATACATCATTTTGAAACCAAGTTTAGTAGGTGGTTTTTACGGCAGTAAGGAGTGGATTGAAATTGCCGAAAAGAATCATATAGGGTGGTGGGTTACCAGTGCATTGGAAAGCAATATTGGCTTGAACGCTATAGCGCAATGGACAGCGACTTTAAATAATAAAATGCCACAAGGCCTGGGAACCGGAGCTTTGTTTACAAATAATATTGATAGCCCTTTAGAGGTGAAAAACGGAGGCTTATTTTATAACACCTCTAAAGAATGGAATTCAAATTTAATGGATAGATTATGTATATAGAACAGGCGTATAAAGGTTTAAGTGAAGGTTGGCGTTATATTTTAGGGATTTTAGGAGTGTTGTTTGTTTGGCAAACCATTGCGGCTGTACCTTTGGTTGCTGCCTTAGCACTAAAAGACGGCGGTATGTCTGCCATGATGAGTGGTGATATTGGTGCAATGTCAGATGTTCTGGGTTCAAATACATTCTTGTTTTTAATGTTGTTGTCTTTTGCAATAGCGCTGCTATCCGTTTTTATATTTGTCAAGTTTGTTCATAAGCAATCATTGGCATCACTTACTACATCACGAAAAAAAGTTGATTATAAACGAATCTGGTTTGCTTTTTTTCTATGGTCGGCTATATCCATTAGTTTTATTTTTCTGGATATTTGGCTTTCTCCAGAAGATTATGAGTTTAATTTTAATCTTGTACCTTTCTTAACACTGGCTATAGTTGCTATTTGTATGATTCCCCTTCAAACTAGTATGGAAGAATACTATATGCGCGGCTATATGATGCAAGGTTTGGGTGTCATGACAAAAAATAGGTGGTTTCCGTTAGTGTTCACTTCTTTATTATTTGGTTTACTTCATATTATGAATCCTGAAGTAGAAAAATTAGGCTATGGAATTTTGATATTTTACATAGGAACCGGCTTTTTCTTGGGTATTATAACTTTAATGGACGAAGGTTTGGAATTGGCCCTTGGGTTCCATGCGGCCAATAATTTAACAACGGCTTTATTGGTGACGGCAGATTGGACCGCGTTTCAGACAGATTCTTTATATCGTGATGTTTCCGACCCCGTACTAGGGTGGGATATTCTTGTTCCGGTATTGGTGGTATTCCCTATTTTACTGGTGTTGTTTTCAAAAAAATATGAATGGTCTAATTGGAAGGAAAAACTTACGGGCAAAGTGTTATCCAAAGAGGAGTTTTTAGCATTAGAAAAAGAAGAAATTGTTCAACATTAAGATACACCCAGATTTTTCTATACATGGTCGTCTATATAACAAAAGCGACTTAGTAGAACTTAGCTATAGTTTTATCAAGGAAGGTGAAGAATTTGAAAAACATATAGGTGAATTTTTACTGGATTGGATTGATGATTCACAAACGTTATTCGTAAAAACTTCTGGTTCAACGGGTCGGCCAAAAACTATTTCATTAAAGAAAGAGCACATGACTAATAGTGCTCTGGCAACAGGTAGCTCTTTTAATTTAACTCCTAAATCTTCTGTCTTATTGTGCCTGCCGGCTACCTATATTGCGGGTAAAATGATGTTGGTAAGAGCCATAGTGTTAGGTTTAGATATATATTTTGTGCCTCCAACTTCGAATCCGTTAGAAGGTGTCTCTAGATCTTTTGGTTTTGGAGCAATGGTGCCTATGCAAGTTGCACACTCGTTGCCTAAATTACATCTAATTAAAAAATTGATAATAGGGGGTGCACCTATTTCTATTACGTTGAGAAAAGAGTTGCTTTCTGTTTCCAATGCTAGTTTTGAAACCTATGGCATGACGGAAACTATAACCCACATCGCTGTAAAGCCTTTAAACCTTGGTGCTGAAAATGACCTTCCTTTTTCTACCTTGCCAGATATTGAAATCTCAAAAGATGATAGAGGTTGTTTGGTAATTAACGCACCAAAAATTACAGATGAAATTGTTAGAACCAATGACGTTATTGAACTGGTGTCAGATAGGGAGTTTAAATGGCTAGGGAGAATTGATAATGTTATAAATTCAGGCGGAGTGAAATTACACCCAGAACGTATAGAAAACGTAATTTCAAAGTATATGAATACTCCTTTCTTTGTAACGGGACTTCCAGATGAGGAACTAGGTCAAAAAATAGTATTGGTCGCCGAAAATACGAGTAAACAAAAAATTCAGAAAATAATAGATTCCATTACCGATTTTAAGAAATTTGAGAAGCCGAAAGCTATTTTGGTTTGTAAAGAGTTTCAACGCACTGAAAGTGGAAAAGTGCAGCGACAAAAAACTATGAGTTTCTTCCTGTAGTTATAACTTACCTAGCTCAAAGCCACACTTCACTCATTTTTCATTTTTTTTGCATTTCTTTCTTGATAGGTTTATTGCACAAACTTTAAACCAATTATTATGAAAAATGCAATTTTCCTATTCTTCTTACTCAAAAGTGTTTTACTGTTATCGCAGGAAGTTAAAATTAATGGTACCGTTTCCGATAATACAGGCAATCCTCTGCCAGGTGTTAGTGTAATTGAAAAAGGTACCACCAATGGTACACAAACAGATTTTGAGGGGCAATATGTTTTAACGGTGCGGCAAGGGGCCAAATTGGAATATAAATATGTTGGTTACAAAACTCATGAAGTTAAAATAAAAGATAAGTTGATTATTAATGTGTCTCTTGAAGAAGATTATGAAATGTTACAAGAGGTTGTCGTTACAGGGTATGGTATTCAAAGAAAATCTCAAATAACGGGTGCTGTTACCAATATAAATAGACAATCTTACAATACTGACATCAGTAGCCTTTTACAGGGTAAGGTAAGCGGTGTTAATATTAGAGGAATAAGTTCTGTACAACTTAAAAAAACTAGAGGTGCAGTAAAAAGCCCTTTGTACCTTGTTGATGGAGCTCCTGTAGAAAAGCAATACAACCATGCTGTACAGCCGCCTTTCGAAATAAAAAAAGGAAATTATCCTGTAAAGAACGATGAAAATTATGCCAGCATCTATGAAAATCAGTTCCATAATGTTGGTGTCAATCCGTTGTCTACTTTTTCAATTGATGTGGATAAAGCCGCTTATAGTAACATTAGAAGATTCATAAATAGGGGGCAACAGATTCCAATTGATGCGGTCAAGATTGAAGAAATGATTAATTATTTTGATTATGATTATCCACAACCTAAAAATGAGCATCCCTTTTCCGTAAATACGGAAGTTGCGCAAACTCCTTGGAATAAGGATACCAAATTGGTTCGTATTGGTCTACAAGGAAAGGAGTATTTAAATGAAGATTTACCAGCATCTAACCTTACTTTTCTTATTGATGTTTCTGGGTCTATGTCAGCAGACAATAAATTACCACTGTTAAAATCAGCATTTAAATTATTGGTAAATCAATTAAGAGCTAAGGATAGAATTTCTATTGTCGTTTATGCTGGCGCGGCTGGTGTAGTATTAGAGCCAACATCGGGTAGTGATAAAGCAAAAATTATAAATGCCTTAAATAACTTAGAAGCAGGTGGGTCAACAGCAGGAGGTGAGGGTATTGAGCTAGCGTATCAATTAGCAGAAAAGCATTTTAAGAAAAATGGAAGTAATAGAGTAATACTGGCAACTGATGGCGATTTTAATGTTGGTTTGTCCAGTGATAATGACATGGAAAATTTGATTGTGAAAAAGAGAGAGTCTGGTGTTTTTCTTTCCGTTTTGGGATTTGGTATAGGTAATTACAAAGATTCTAAATTAGAAACATTGGCAGATAAAGGAAATGGAAATCATGCTTATATCGATACCATGCAAGAAGCTCAGAAAGTATTAGGTAAGGAATTTGGCGGTACGTTGTTTACTATAGCAAAAGATGTGAAACTTCAAGTAGAGTTTAATCCTAATAAAGTAAAATCGTATCGATTACTAGGATATGAAAATAGATTATTAGCTGATGAAGATTTTATAGATGATACCAAAGACGCAGGTGAATTAGGTAGTGGGCATAAGGTAACTGCCTTATATGAAATAATAGAAGTAGGGGTAAAAACAGTATATGATAAAGATATACCTAAATTGAAATATGCTAGCAATACTAATGAAAATACGTTTTCAGATGAGTTGTTTACAGTGAAAATTAGATACAAAAAACCTGATGGTAAAAAGAGTTTAGAATTGGTTCATGTTCAGAATGTAGATACTCAAGAAATGTCTGAAGATTTTCAGTTTTCTGCGGCTGTTGCATTATTTGGTCAACAATTACGAAAGTCTAAATTTACTAATAAAACAACCTATAATGATGTAATTGTATTGGCAGAGAAGGGAAGGGGAAAAGATGTAAATGGATATAGAGCAGAGTTTATTAGGTTGGTTAAAAGTGCTAATGACAATTTGGTAGCGAACGGCTATTAATTATGTTTAAATAATAAAACAAATTGATATTCAAGGGATAGTTTATTTCTAACAAGTGAAATTTTGTATTTTCAAGGCTTATACCAAGCAACACTCATGAAAAAACTATTCCTTTTAACATTTCTAATTTTTATTAGTAAAAGTAATGCCCAACAAATCCTAAACGAAAAAGAAAGAGCCATAGTTATAGATGAAATTCTAGAGGACCGTTTTAACAACTTACTACCAAAACTTATGGATGCTTCGGGTTTAGATATGTGGGTAGTCATTTCTAGGGAATACAATGAAGATCCTGTAATGAAGACTATGCTTCCGGCTACGTGGTTGAATGCCCGTAGAAGAACTATCCTATTGTTTTATAGAGACAAGGCAAAGAATACGATAGAGAAGTTGGCTGTTGCCCGCTATAACGTCGGTAAGAATATTGTTTCTGCTTGGGATAAGGAGAAAGAACCTAATCAATGGGCACGGTTAATGCAATTGATTTCAGAAAGAAATCCGAAGAAAATCGGACTCAATTTTTCAAAAGACCACAATATTGCTGATGGTTTGGATAAAACCGACTATGATGAATTTATGGCTAATCTGCCTAAAAAGTTCACTTCAAAAGTTACTTCGGCAGAGCAACTTGCTGTTCGCTGGATTGAGACTAGAACAGAACGTGAAATGGTTATTTACAATCAATTGGTAAATATTACACATGATATCATAGCCGAAGCATTCTCAGAGAAAGTAATAACTCCGGGAATTACCACAACTTCTGATGTGGTTTGGTGGATGAGACAAAAAGTTACCAATTTAGGGTTGGAGACTTGGTTTCACCCAACTATAGATGTACAAAGAACCCAAAAAGAGGGGGCAAACGAATTTTACTCTTTTGCCGATAAACCAGAAGATATGGTAATACTACCGGGTGACTTGGTACATTGCGATTTTGGAATTACATATCTGCGTTTAAATACAGATTGTCAAGAATTGGCCTATGTATTAAAACCAGAAGAAACATCAGCGCCTGACTTCTTGGTGAACGGATTAAAAGATGGAAATAAAGTCCAAGATTTTTTGACCACCAATATGATAAAAGGAAGAACTGGAAATGAAATCTTGGCCAAGTCATTGAGCCAGGCAAAGAAAGCAGGGTTAAAACCTTCCATTTACACACACCCTTTAGGTAGTTACGGTCATTCAGCGGGCACAACAATTGGTATGTGGGATTCTCAAGAAGGTGTCATGAAAGATGATGGAGAGAACTATCCGTTAAATCCAAACACTGTTTATGCTATTGAATTGAATACTACCATTAACATTCCTGAGTGGAATAGGGATATCCGCATTATGCTTGAAGAAGCTGGTTTCTATGGGGAAGATGGTTTTAGGTACGTAAATGGTAGACAGACAGAACTTTTATTGATACCTAGGGTAAAGGGGCATCAGGGTAATTAAATCATATTCCAGTGTTGGAATCCATTTGTAGGAAAAATTGTAATATATTTATGGTAAACACTATTTATGCAATCTTTTTTTGTTTTTTTAATACTTGTAAGTACAATTACTCTTCAAGCACAGAACAATTCAAATGAAATAAAAGGAATAGTTACCTCTTATGGCGCTCCTTTACCTAATGCCAATATTTCAATTAAAGGCACGTCTTCCGGTATACAAACAGATGTTAATGGGAAATATCAAATAGAGGCAAATCCCCGGGACATACTTGTCTTTAGTTATGTTGGTATGAAACCTGTTGAAATTATAGTGGAAGATGTGACCAGAACTTTAAATATTCAGCTTTTTGCAGAGGTTCAAGAATTGGATGAAGTGACTATTTCTAAGAGAAAAAAAATTACCCAAGAGGATTTAGCAACTGATTATTACACGGATGGTTCTATTATAAATACGGATTTTGGGTATTTAAACCCGAAATTGGTCGGATATGAATTACGAATAATCGATGGCAAAAATCTTAATACAAAAGCTATTGATATTCTAGATGCCATCGTAGAAGAGTTGCCGGGAATAACAGTGCGCAGTAGAGAAGGAGTACGTTATCTTTTTACCTCAAGCGTAGGGTCCTTGAGAGGTGGAATACCGGTGGCATATGAACTTGATGGACATATTAGGAAACCCGAAAATGCTCCAGTTCAGTTAGATATTAATAAGGTGGTCAGAATTGGAATTATTCCAAAAGATCAAGCTGCTCGTCGTTATGGTGGTATAGCTGCTGGCGGTATGGTCGTAATTAATACCTTTGATATCGATCATTCCTCCGGTCAAAAGGAAAATCGTCCATTTGACCAGATTAGATTAAAAAATAATATATATTCCAAGGATGCAATTGATGAAACAAACGTTGTAAAGAATAGTCCTACTTATTTTAAAAAGCTTTTGAATAGTAAAAATGCCAATGAAGCCTATCAGGTTTACGAGAATTATGTCGGTAATTTTAATACTAACTATTCTTTCCTGATAGATACCTATCGCTGTTTATCGGAGAAGTTCAAGAATGAACGGCTGTCCGACAAAATCCTGACGGAGCATTCAAAATCGTTCAAGGAAGATCCAGTGGCCATGAAAGCTCTGGCATATGTCCATCAAAATAACAGTAAGTTTAAAAGTGCCAATAGACTATATAAGGAACTCTTTGTAATGCGCCCGGACTATATTCAGTCCTACTTAGATTTGGCCAACAGTTATATTGAAGTAGAAGAATATGAAAGGTCCTTACAAATCTATACAAGGCTCAATTATCTGTTGGACCAGGGATATTTTTCGGCTGCCGATTCTTTAAAGGTAATAACCGTATTAGCCCGTGACCTGAACAACCTGGTCACCTTGCATGGCAATACCATGCTGTCCAAAGACAGAAAGGAGAAGGAAAATACTGTTGAAGAGGATTTCACGGGTACGCGTTTGGTTTTTGAGTGGAACGATTCAGAAGCGGAGTTCGAACTGCAGTTCGTAAATCCCGAGGGTCGTTATTTTAAAATGGAACGGTCGCTATTTGCGGTCGGTAATCAAATTCAGGAGCAAAATCTAATGGGGTATGCAACGGAAGAATTTCTTATCGATGATACTAATATGAACGGAACTTGGCAGGTAAATATGAAATATCTAGGAAACAAGAAGCTTAAACCCAGCTATCTCAAAGCGGTGGTTTATTACAATTATGGTACCATTGCGCAGTATAAAGAGACCAAGGTGTTCAAAATGCAATTGAAGAACGTTAACCAAGAGCTTTTTAAAATCGACAATAACGACAAACGAATTTCCTTAAAATAACCTAAATCTTATGTCGTTTTCATTTTTTTAAATATTTAATTACAAATACCGCACATGAAATATTTTTTGCTTCTTTTTTTATTGGTAAGCTGTTTATCGCTTAAAAGTCAGAATAACCAAAACAAAATAAAAGGAATAGTTACCTCTTATGGCGCTCCTTTACCTAATGCCAATATTTCTTTAAAAGGTTCATCTTCAGGTATACAAACAGATAGTAATGGTAAATACGCAATTATTGCTAGTCCCCGGGATATTTTGGTCTTTAGTTATATGGGCATGAAAACGGTAGAGATTATTGTGGAGGATGTGACCAAGATATTAAATATAGAGCTGTTACCCGTTGTTCAGGAATTGGATGAGGTAACCGTAGAGCAGAAAAAATTAAAAGGCCAAGAATCCATGGCCATTGAATACGCTACCAAAAAAAGTATCATACGTACAGCATATGGTTTTATAGATGCGGAAAATGCAGGGTATCAAATGAATTTTGTCGATGGTGCCAGTATTAATACTAGTGCTGTTTACCTAGCCGATGCCTTAATTGGTGTGCTGCCCGGTTTAAGACGTGGAGAAGGTAATACCGTGCTATTAAGGGGCGGAGGTTCGTTGGAAAACCCTAGGCCACCAATATTTGAGATAGATGGGGTAATATTTACGGAGACTCCAGATTTTTTGGATTTGAGCAGTATAGATAGAATTGCGATTATCCCAGGTTTAAAAGGTTCAATAAAATATGGGAATATTGCCAGTGGAGGGGTAATCATTATCAATACAAAAGGGAGGTTCTTAAAGCGGGAAGAAGGTTCTGATAAACCTTATGACCAGGCCAAATTAAGGAACAATAAGTATAATGAGTCCATGGCAACCAGTTCCTTAAAACGGTCAGATCCAATTTATATTACCAAAATGGCTGAAGCTTTTAATGGTAACTCTGGCTTGAAGGTTTATAGGGAGCAGGAGAAAATGTATGGTAGTTCACCATACTTTTACTTAGCTACTTTAAAACATTTTGAAAATAACCCAAATAGTAAACAACTTACCAGCCAGATAGAAACTAATTTTTTACAAAAATTTGAAAAAGACCCTAATGCACTTAAGGGACTGGCTTACTTATACGAAAATCAACAAAGGGTAGATGAGGCACTGTCCATTTATAAGAAAATTTTTGTTCAAAGACCTAGATATGCACAGTCTTATAGAGATCTAGCAAATATGTATGTGGTAAATAAACAATACCAAAAAGGTTTGGGTATTTATGCCAGGTACAAAAATTTCAGAAAATTAGATACTATAGCACCAATTGAGGATGGTATTGATGCTATCATGGAAACTGAGACTATTAATTTAATGGCACTGCATTCTGAACAACTATCTATTTCTGATTCAGATAGAATAGATGGCGATGTAGGGGGTATACGTATCCTTTTTGAATGGAATAATAGTGAGGCAGAGTTTGATTTACAATTCGTTAATCCCCAGGCACGTTTTTTTGTTTGGAGCCATAGTTTGGAAAACGAACCTGATCGAATCTATGATGAAAAGGTTAAAGGGTATTCTTGTAAACAATTTTTAATTGATGAAACACAAGAAGGGGTGTGGAAAATCAATTTAAAATATTTTGGGAACAAAGGCTACGATCCTACATTTCTAAAAACTACGGTTTATTATGATTATGGTAGGCCAACGCAAAAAGAAACCGTACAAATTACTGAAATGTCAGAAAAAAACATCAATAGGGCCCTTCTTTCCATTGTAGCCAGAAATAAGTTTGGTAAATAATGTTATTAATATTTACAAGTTTAGGGTATTTCTTTATTAATTTGGATTAAACCTGCAAAACCCCCATATTAAAAGGCTTCTCGATAGGCGAGTGGTCGGCTGCTTCTATGCCCATTGAAATCCACTTACGGGTGTCTTTTGGGTCTATGATAGCATCGGTCCATAATCTCGATGCTGCATAGTATGGTGAGACTTGATTGTCATACCTTTTCTTTATTTTTTCGTAAAGTTCGGTTTCTTTTTCTTCGGTGATGGTTTCCCCTTTCTTTTTTAAAGATGCTTTTTCAATCTGTAGCAATACTTTCGCGGCAGAATTTCCGCTCATTACCGCAAGTTCTGCACTTGGCCAAGCAACAATTAATCTTGGGTCGTAGGCTTTACCGCACATAGCATAGTTTCCTGCTCCGTAGCTATTTCCGATTACAATGGTGAATTTTGGGACGACGGAGTTACTAACCGCATTGACCATTTTTGCGCCATCTTTTATAATACCACCATGCTCGCTTTTGCTACCAACCATAAAACCGGTAACATCTTGTAAAAATACTAATGGTATTTTCTTTTGGTTACAGTTTGCTATAAATCGGGTGGCCTTATCCGCAGAATCGGAATAGATGACACCGCCAAATTGCATTTCGCCTTTTTTGGTTTTTACTACTTTTCTTTGGTTGGCAACAATACCAACTGCCCATCCGTCTATACGCGCGTATCCGGTTAAAATAGTTTGTCCGTAGCCGGCCTTATATTCTTCAAATTCAGAATCATCTACCAATCGTTTTATGATTTCCATCATATCGTATTGCTCAGCTCTTGAGCTTGGTAGAATTCCGTAAATGTCATCAGGGTTTTCTTTGGGCTTCACACTTTTCTTACGGTTGTATCCCGCTTTAGGGAAATCACCGATTTTATCCATAATATTCTTTATGGTATCTAAAGCCGCTGCATCATCTTTTGCTTTATAATCCGTTACTCCGCTAATTTCGCAATGTGTTGTAGCTCCGCCCAACGTTTCATTATCTATACTTTCACCTATCGCCGCCTTTACCAAATAGCTACCTGCCAAGAAAATACTGGCAGTTTTGTCTACTATCAAAGCTTCGTCGCTCATAATAGGCAAATAAGCCCCCCCCGCAACACAACTGCCCATAACGGCAGATATTTGGGTAATGCCCATACTGCTCATTACCGCATTGTTTCTAAATATACGACCAAAGTGTTCTTTATCAGGGAAAATCTCATCTTGTAGCGGTAAATACACACCGGCGCTATCTACTAAGTAAATTATAGGAAGTCTGTTTTCAATGGCTATTTCTTGTGCCCTTAAATTCTTTTTAGCGGTAATGGGAAACCATGCACCCGCTTTAACTGTAGCATCATTGGCAACCACAATACATTGCTTGCCTTTTACATAGCCAATTTTAATAACAACACCGCCAGAAGGGCATCCGCCGTGTTCTTTATACATGCCATCACCTACAAAGGCACCCACTTCTATTTGTTCGGTTTTTGGATCAAAAAGATAATCAATACGTTCTCTGGCGGTCATTTTACCTTGATCGTGCTGTTTGGCTATTTTGGCTTTTCCTCCACCTAAATAAACCTCGTTCAACTTTCTTCTAAGGTCAGATAATAACAACTTATTCCTATCTTGGTTTTGATTGAATTTTAAATCCATTCTGTATATTTATTTTCTTCGGATAAAGATAAGAAGTTAATTTTGGTGTACATGCAACAAAAATAAAAAGTATGATAAAGTGGGGTATTGTAGGGGCAGGTAACATTGCCCATAGTTTTTCTAAAGATTTGGCATTGGTTGAAGGCGGTACATTGGTTTCAGTAGCATCAAGGAGCTTGGAAAAGGCACAGGCATTTGCCAATGAATATGGTGCGCCCAATGCGTATGGGAGTTATGAGGAACTTTTTAAAAGTAATACCGTAGATGTTCTCTATATAGCAACGCCGCACACCTCTCATGCGGAACTGAGTATAGCTGCAATGAAATACGGAATTAATGTACTTTGTGAAAAACCTATTGGTGTAAACAAAGGGCAGGTGAAGGAAATGTTTCAGGTAGCAAGAACGCAGAATGTATTTTTAATGGAAGCGCTGTGGAGCAGGTTTAACCCTACCATTAAAAAGGTAAAGGAGTTGGTTGATAATGGCACTATTGGCGATATTGGATATCTTCATGCCGACTTTGCATTTTATGCATTGGACAGGGATGAAAATGGTAGACTTTTGAATCCGTCACTTGCGGGTGGTTCACTTTTGGATATTGGTATTTATCCCATTTTTCTTTCCTATTTGTTATTGGGTATGCCCAAAGACATTAAGGCTTCTGCACACTTTTACAAAACCGGGGTTGAAATGCAGGTAAGTATGATTTTCGATTATGAAAGCAGCCAGGCACTATTGTATAGTGGGTTAAATTCCAATTCAGAGATGAAGGCTCAAATTGCGGGTAGTAAAGGTTCTATATTTATTCATCCAAGATGGCATGAAACTACAGGGTATACTTTGGAAATAGATGGCGATTCTACGGTGAACGAGGTGGGTAAGCTAGGAAAAGGCTATACGCATGAAATAGAAGAGGTTCATTCTTGTTTACAAGCGGGTAAAAAGGAAAGTAGTTTATGGAGCCATCAAAATAGTTTGGATTTAATTGAGATTATGGATATTGTTCGTAATAAGACTGATATTGTTTTTCCCTTTGAATAATAGCAAGGTTAAAATTGGACAGATGTTTTAAAATTCACGATATTTGAAGTTCGCTTATTTTTTAAATCAAAAGAACATGAACAAGAACACAGTGCTCGCTTGGGCCACTTTTATTATGATATTTGTAGGCTTGGCCTTGATTGCATTAGGCGCTTTTCGTTATGATGATGTTGCAGGCTGGGGGTTTGCATCCGTAGGTATAGGATTCTTTGCCATTGCATGGGTTTTTAATGCACTTAAGGGTAGGGTCTAGTAACTTTTGGTTCAGCTAAATTGGTCTAGAAACCAATAGGGTTATAATTAATTTACTTAACACATATTTTTATGTCAGATGATAAGAAGGTAATCTTCTCCATGTCAGGAGTAACGAAAACCTATAAAAATGCAAATACACCAGTTCTTAAGAATATTTACCTAAGCTTCTTTTATGGTGCCAAAATTGGAATTTTAGGTTTAAACGGTTCCGGTAAATCTACCCTTTTGAAAATCATTGCAGGGGTAGATAAAAATTTTCAAGGTGATGTGGTATTCTCTCCTGGTTACAATGTTGGTTATTTGGAACAGGAACCGGAATTGGATGAGAACAAAACAGTGCTTGAAATTGTAAAAGAAGGGGTTGCGGAAACTGTTGCCATCCTTGATGAATACAATAAAATCAACGATATGTTTGGTCTTCCCGAAGTTTATGAAGATGCGGACAAAATGCAGAAGTTGATGGACAAGCAAGCTGCATTACAAGATAAAATTGATGCGGCCAATGCGTGGGAACTGGATACTAAGTTAGAAATAGCAATGGATGCTTTGCGTACTCCGGATCCAGATAAGAAAATAGCAGTGCTTTCCGGTGGGGAAAGAAGAAGGGTCGCCTTATGTAGATTATTACTTCAAGAACCGGAAATTTTATTATTAGATGAGCCAACCAACCACTTAGATGCAGAATCTGTACATTGGTTAGAGCATCATTTGGCACAATATAAAGGAACGGTAATTGCCGTTACGCACGATAGATATTTCTTGGATAATGTTGCCGGTTGGATTTTAGAATTGGATAGAGGAGAGGGTATTCCTTGGAAAGGTAATTATTCTTCTTGGCTAGATCAAAAATCCAAACGTTTGGCCCAAGAAAGCAAAACAGCTTCCAAAAGACAGAAAACATTGGAACGAGAGCTGGAGTGGGTTCGTCAAGGTGCAAAAGGCAGACAGACTAAACAGAAAGCACGTTTAAAGAATTATGACAAGTTAATGAGTCAAGATCAAAAACAACTTGATGAAAAACTTGAAATCTATATCCCTAACGGACCACGTTTAGGAACCAATGTTATTGAAGCCAAAGGAGTAAGTAAGGCGTATGATGATAAATTGCTTTACGAAGACTTGAACTTTAAATTACCCCAAGCAGGTATAGTTGGTATTATTGGTCCTAACGGTGCCGGTAAGACCACCATTTTTAGAATGATCATGGGTGAAGAAACTCCTGATAAGGGTGAGTTTATTACAGGTGAAACCGCAAAGATTGCTTATGTAGACCAAAGCCATTCCAATATTGACCCAGAGAAAACCATTTGGCAGAATTTCAGTGATGAACAGGAATTGGTGATGATGGGCGGCAAGCAGGTAAATTCTCGTGCTTATTTAAGTAGATTTAATTTTTCCGGTAGTGAGCAGAATAAAAAAGTTAGTATGTTGTCCGGTGGTGAACGTAACCGTTTGCATTTGGCCATGACCTTGAAAGAAGAAGGAAACGTTCTTCTTTTAGATGAGCCTACCAATGATTTGGATGTAAATACATTGCGAGCTTTGGAAGAAGGTCTGGAGAATTTTGCAGGTTGTGCAGTAGTGATTTCTCACGATAGATGGTTCTTGGATCGTATATGTACACATATCTTAGCTTTTGAAGGCGATTCACAGGTTTATTTCTTTGAAGGTTCTTTCTCTGATTATGAAGAGAATAAAAAGAAACGTTTGGGCGGAGACCTTATGCCGAAACGAATTAAGTATAAAAAGTTGATTAGATAATTATAATTTAGTCATAATAAAAAAGCCCGCAATTGCGGGCTTTTTTAATTTCAGCTAACAGCTAACAGCTAACAGCTAACAGCTAACAGCTAACAGCTAACAGCTAACAGCTAACAGCTAACAGCTAACAGCTAACAGCTAACAGCTAACAGCTAACAGCTAACAGCTAACAGCTAACAGCTAACAGCTAACATTAATATTCCTCATTTGGGTACCAATCTAATTGAACGACTTCTATGTTTTGATTGGCTGCATTTACAAGATTTTTGAATTTTTCCACATCGCTTACATCTGGTTTTCCTCTATAATGATAAGGATACACTTGTTTTGGTTTGAAATCCAATACTGCGGCTGCAGCACTTTCTTCGGTCATGGTATAAGGTAGATTCATGCAAATAAATGCCTTGTCTATATCTTTTAAGGCTCGCATTTCTGGGATGTCTTCGGTATCACCGGAAAAATATATTCGTTGATTGTTAATGGTCAGTATATAGCCGTTACCACGTCCTTTAACGTGAAAGTTCTTGGCCTCTTCCCTTAAATTATACATAGGTATAGCTTCAATAGTAATTCCACTAAGTTCTTTGTTAGTGCCATTTGCCATAATAATTAATTGGTCCGAAAATTTTTCAGGTAGTTCATCGGCAACAGCTTGTGGTACTACAATACTTGCATTTGAGGTGTCCAGTTCGTTCAATGTCTCAATATTCAAATGATCGCCGTGAATATCCGTAATCAAAATTACATCTGGCTTTGTTTGATTTTCAAAGGCCTTTGCGCCTCCAGTAGGGTCAATATAGATGACCATATCATTTGCTTCAATTACAGCTGTTGCATGTTCAATAGGAATAATCTTTATTTCCTTTTCCATTGTCTTGTTAGCATCGGAAAACTCTTGGTTTACGGTTTCGGAAATAGTATTGACTTTTTTCTTGTCATCCTTACAACTTACCATGATGAACGCCGCAGCTGCTATCATTGAAAATAATTTTATAGTATTCATTTTTTTATTTTTTAATTGTTTGTGATTTTTCTTTGTTTAAGATACATTTTGCTCATATAGACCTTCTTTAAGATGGCAAAATTTTCAACATCTTTTAATGGTTATAGCTTTAATGTTGACACTATAGCTATTTATTTGTTAAATTAGCTCTAAGATAGACGATTCATTAGGGTTAGGGGATTTTATTCCAAACTAATTTAATCATGAAAAAGTCTAAATATTAAAACCGCTCGTATATAACCTTAACAAACAGACACTTTATTAAATTTACAATTATGACCGAAACAAAAAATAACAATGGTTTAAAAGTTTTGACCGCCCTTTTAGGAGTTGTGCTTTTAGGAACTATCATTTACACAGTTAGTCTTTATCAAGATAAGAAAAAGACAGAAGTTGTTCTTTCAAAAGAAAAAGAATTAGTAGTAGAAGATTTAAACAGCTTAAAATCTGAGTACGATAAAGCTATTTTGGAGAGTAATGCAACTAATGAGGAATTGGTAAGTGCTAGGGACAATATTGCAAAATATATTGACTCTGTAAAAACAATGAAGGCAGATATTAGTTCTTTGTCAAGATATAGAAGACAAGTTAGTGTCTTAAAAGCCGAAAGAGAGCAATTATTAAAACAAGTTGATTCGTTGACACGTTCAAATACTGCAATTGCCATGCAACGTGATAGTACGTATGTTGAATTGGAAAAGCAAACGGTATTCAATGATTCTTTAGTGGTACAAAATACAAACTTGGCTCAAGTAGTTGAAAAAGGTTCTGCTTTGAATTTGTCAAAGATAAATGTAGATGCGGTAAAGGAACGTAACAGTGGTAAATTGGTATCTACGCAGCGAGCAAGAGCTACGGACAAATTTAAAATATGTTTTACGATTGCCGACAACGTTATTGCCCAAGCTGGTGATAGAGAGTTTTTCATTGAAGCCTTAGATCCTCAAGGAAACGTTTTAGGAGGAAGTAATTCTAAGACGAATGATAATGGAGCTTCTATTACTTATACCAAGTCAACAAGTTTCTATTATGAAAATAAATCTTTAGATATTTGTGATTATATCAATAAGCCTGCAGGGGACTTTAAAGATGGAAAATATATGGTGAATGTTTATGATGATCAATTAAAGTTATTAGGTACGTCACAATTCACATTGAAATAGAAAGTATAAACTTTTACAAATTAAAAAAGGCGACCAATTGGTCGCCTTTTTCTGTTTATAGATATTTGTTTAATCTTTTAAACTACCTACCATATTTTCTGGTTTTACCCATTCATCATAGTCTTCGGCAGAAACATAGCCTAAATTAACAGCTTCCTCTTTCAATGTTGTACCGTTCTTATGGGCGGTATTTGCAATCTCTGCAGCTTTGTAATATCCTATTTTGGTATTCAAGGCAGTTACAAGCATTAACGAATTGTTCAATAATTCTTTAATTACGGCATGATTTGGTTCTATGCCAGCTGCACAATGCTCTTCAAAGCTTACACAGGCATCACCTATAAGTTGCGCAGATTGCAAAATGTTGGCGGCCATCATTGGTTTAAAAACATTTAATTCATAATGGCCCTGAGTACCACCAACACTAATGGCCACATCATTACCCATGATCTGGGCGCAGACCATAGTCATTGCTTCGCACTGTGTTGGGTTAACTTTTCCGGGCATTATGGAACTACCTGGTTCGTTAGCAGGAATAATTATTTCACCTATTCCTGAACGTGGTCCAGAAGCCATCATTCTAATGTCATTGGCTATCTTGTTCAAGGAAACGGCCAATTGTTTTAGTGCTCCGTGACTTTCAACAATGGCATCATGAGCAGCTAAAGCTTCAAATTTATTTTCTGCGGTAATAAAAGGTAACCCCGTAAAATCCGCTATGTATTTTGCAACCAATACATCATAACCTTCAGGAGTATTTAATCCTGTACCAACTGCAGTGCCGCCAAGTGCCAACTCACTTAAATGTTCCAGCGTGTTTTTTAAAGCTTTTAAGCCATGATCTAGTTGAGATACATAACCAGAAAACTCTTGACCAAGGGTTAGGGGAGTGGCGTCCATTAAATGTGTACGCCCTATTTTAACCACATCTTTAAATTCCTTAGATTTTTTATGTAATGTATCTCTTAACTGGGTAACACCAGGGATGGTTACTTCTATAATTTTTTTATAGGCAGCAATATGCATACCGGTAGGGAAGGTATCGTTAGATGATTGGGATTTGTTCACATCATCATTAGGTTGTATGGTTTTTTCTCCTTCGCCAATTACTTTACCTGCAATTTCATGGGCTCTATTAGCAACAACCTCGTTTACGTTCATATTACTTTGCGTTCCAGAACCGGTCTGCCAGATTACCAAAGGAAATTGGTCATCATGTTTTCCTTCTAGAATTTCATCACAAACTTGGGCAATTAAATCTCTTTTTTCTGCGGATAAAACGCCTAGTTCACAATTGGCATAGGCCGCTGATTTTTTTAAGTAAGCAAAGCCGTATACAATATCTAACGGCATTGAAGCAGCGGGTCCGATTTTAAAATTATTACGAGAGCGTTCTGTCTGCGCTCCCCAATATTTATCCTTGGGCACTTCTACATTACCCATGGTATCTTTCTCTATTCTATATTCCATGATTTTCTATTTTTATGGATCTTGGTTTATTTCTTTTTAACTGCTTCAAAAATAAGGCATACATTTATTTTTACAGCGACAAGATTATTGGTAATCTTAAATTTATTTTACGGAACGTTTGCAAAAAATAATACGATTATGGTATCTTTGTAAAATATAAGTTATAAGATATGTTTGAATTTGACCAATATTTAGGATTTTTAGCTTTTTTAACCATATTGACCATTGGTTTTTGGCTGATGATGTTTTTGTTATTATTTGTTGTACCTTACTGGTTAGGTGGAAACATTATTGAATTATTAAAAGAAAGACGCGAAAAAAAGAAGGCTGCAAGAGACGCTTAGAGATACAATACATTAAAACAAAAAAAGAAGCCAATTGGCTTCTTTTTTTATGATATCTCTTTTCTTATCCTTCTATTTCTTCTTCGCCACCTTCACCAGGACCATTGCCTCGTCCATTTCTATTTCTTTCTTTAGGTTGATTAAATCGATATACAAATCCTAAAGTAACTTGTCTTCTTCTCCATTGAAACTCACTTTCTGAAGTAAAGAATTCAGTTTCCGTAAAAGACCTTCTTTTTCTTGAGTTCAATAAATCGCTTACGTTCATTGATATGGTTCCGTTATCATCTAAAATATCCTTGCTAAAAGCTAGGTTCAAAGAAAATATACCCTTGCTTTCTGTCTGAGCATTTTGTGACGGACCTCTGTAAAAAGCATTTGTTTGCCAATCAACTTTTGCCGGTAAGGATACTTTTGAGCTAAATCTGGCAAACCAGCTTGTATTGGTTGCCCCATAGTCAATATCATTGAATTCACCCTCTGTTGAAAATTGGAAAAAGTTAAAGCTTGAATTTAAGCGTAACCATTTAGTAGGGTTGTACATCATACCTGCCTCAAGACCTATTCTGTCATTTGTAGAAAGGTTTATAGGAATGGATCTAATGATTTCTATACCATCTGTAGTAGTTTGCCCTGTTTCTTCCTGTACTCTCTCAAATGAATCGGTTTCTCTTTGGTAATAGATAGATGAGGTCAATGTTAGTTTATCCCATCGTTTTAGATAACCTAGGTCAAAGGCATTGGAAAATGCTGGATTTAAGTCTGGGTTACCTTGAAAAATATTTGTTCTACTAGAACGCGAAGGAAAAGGATTTACAAACCAACCTCTAGGCCTATTTATCCTTCTATTATAACCCAACGAAATATTTTCATTTTCGGCAATTTCTAGGATAAAGTTCAGGGTAGGGAACAGACCTAAATAATTTTTATCGAAATTAACATCTACATCAACACCCAATTGCTCTTCCAATTCTGTAGTGTCAAATTCAGAATCCAATTGACCTTTTAGCTGGGTATTCTCTAAACGCAAGCCTAAAAGAAATGAAAACTTTCCAAATTTATTACCATATTGTGTATACAGCGCATTTACGTTTTCTGTATAGGTGAACATGTTGGTTAAATTTTCATTGATATCAAATTGATTGGTAGATTGATTTAGGGAATCTAATCTATAATCCGTTACATCCTCTTCAAACGTTCCTCTATAGCCTACTTCAAATTGGGCATCACCCATTGGCAACACATAATCCGCTTGTACCAAGTATTCGTTTTCAGATTCAATCTCATATACATTTTCAAGTACTAACAAATCTTGGTTAGGTACCGTGTTATTTTCCTCTATGATAGAAAATTTAGTTTCTTCTCCTTTGGAGTATTGAAGGTCTACCGTTAATTTTTGACCGTCATCGTCAAGGTTGTTTACATAGTTCAAAGAGAATTGATAATTTTCATCATCTTCGTTTTCATCCTCTGTCCTAAAGGTTTCACTTCCTATTAAACCATTAGTAAAACGTTGATTGGTATTCTCCGTTTCATCTTTACTATCAGAAGTTCTATAAAACACACTTCCTGTTATTGAAGATTCTTCGGTAATGAAATATTCCAAACCAAGGTTGGTGTTAAAGCCTTTACGCAATCTATTATATTCCCTATCTTCTATAATCCTGTCAAAACTACCAGAGGTATAGGTGTTGTCAAAAAAGGCATTACCTGGAGCATCTCTATATCTGTATCCTGTAGTGTTGAATATATTGAACTTATCCGTACGTAGGTTGGCATTCACGGTTATACCGCTGTTTACAGGGTAGCCAATAGTCGTATTTACCGAGCCGTTAAAGCCTAGGGTTTTCTCTTTTTTAAGTATAATATTCAATATACCGGCTGTACCTTCAGCATCATAACGTGCAGAGGGGCTGGTAATTACTTCTACCTTTTCAATAGCATCTGCAGGTAATTGTGTAAGGGCATCTGTGGATCCAAAGCCCGCCAATGCAGATGGTTTGCCGTTAATTAAAATTCTTACATTTTCATTACCTCTAAGGCTAATGGCACCTTCTACATCAACATCTACAGAAGGAACATTGTTAAGCGCATCTGTAATAGTTGCACCGCTGGTGGTAAGATCTTTACCAATATTGTATATCTTTTTGTCCAAACGTACTTCAACCGTAGTTTTTTCGCCCACAACTTCAACGGCATCTAATTGGGCTACATCCAAGGCAAGTCTTATGGTGCCCAAGTCTGTAGATTCGGTCAAGGTTTGGTTAGGTAATTTATAGGTTCTGTAAGAAATATATTCTATGGAAATATTGTATTTGCCGGGCTTGGCCTCTACACTGAAATTTCCGTCCATGTCGGTAATACCACCTGAAATCTGATCAGGATTTTCAATACTCTGAAGTACTAGGGTAGCATACTCTAAAGGCATATCGTTTTCCTTGTCCAGTACCTTTCCTGTAATGGTAATTGGCGAGGCGGCTCGTGGCCCTTGCCCATTGCCTCTTCCCCTTTCTCCTTGAGGTGTTTGGCTAAAAATTGGTTGTAAAGCTAAAATCAGGAGTAAAGGGAAAATTTTTTTCATTAAATCAGTTTTTTGGTTTCTTTCGTTTAGTTTTTTTCTTTTTTTTCTTGAGTGTTTTTGCTACACCATCTTTTTGTAAAGCAACAAAGGCTTCGTACTTTTCTAACGGTAGTCCGGCCTTTAATTCCTCATCTTGTCTTTTAGTAATGTTATCATAAACCTCCCTCATTTTTTCTGGAGGAAGCTTTAAAATTTGGGCTTCTATACGTTCCTGTACGTATTTTTTTAATACAGAACTTAATACCGCCTGTTCAAATTCATTTAACTCCAGAGCCTCTGTAATTCTAGGCATCTCACCATCTACCAATTCCTCTGCCGTTTTTGGCTCTGGTTCTTTTGGGGCCTCTTGTGCTTGTGGTATGGAGCTTCTTTGTCTACCATAACCATAGCCTCCTCTAGAGCCGTACCCGTAACCACTGCCATAACCGTATTGAGCATATAGCTCACTACCTGCAAATAAAAAGGACAGTAAGATCAAGAACTTAAGACTACTGAATTTCACTACTTTTTTCATGTGCTTTGATTATAAATTTTCAATTAGGTTTAACCGCTTTTGGTTAATAATTTGTTAAGATGTCTAGCCTTTTGTTAAATCTACTCTTTTAGTAGATTAGTTATGTTTTCTGCGGGCCTGCCTATGACTGCATTGTTGTTTTTAATGACAATTGGCCTTTCTATTAATTTTGGATAGGAAATCATTGCTTCAATGATATCCTCATCACTTAATGTCTGGTTCTTGAATTTTTCCTTCCAAATAGATTCTGATTTTCTGACCAGATAAATAGGTTTAATATCCAAACAATTGATAACCTCTTTTAGTTCTTCCTTCGTAGGAACATCATCAAGGTATTTGATAACTTCAAATTTCTTGCCAGAATTTTCCAAAATTTCAAGGCCTTCCCTAGATTTTCTACATCTAGGATTGTGATAAATTTTAATCATAACAATTTTTAGTACTTATACGATATTTACAATATAATAAAACATAAATAAACCTATAAGGCTTATTCTTCGTCCTTTTGGCCCATCATCATTAAAAATGCTTTTAAGAACCTGTCAATATCACCATCCATAACTGCATCTACATTTCCTGTTTCTTCCCCTGTACGTACATCTTTAACCAGTTTATAGGGGTGCATTACATAGTTTCTTATCTGTGAGCCCCACTCAATTTTCATTTTGGACGATTCTATTTCCTGTCTTGCTTCCATCTTCTTGCGCAATTCAATCTCATACAATTGAGATTTCAACATTTTCATTGCCGTAGCCCTATTGTCATGTTGGCTTCGGCTATCCGAACAAGAAATCTGTATGCCTGTAGGATGGTGGGTAAGCTGTACCTTAGTTTCCACTTTATTTACATTCTGCCCACCCGCACCGCTGGATCTAGCAGTGGTTATGGTAATATCTGCAGGATTGACATCAACTTCAATGCTATCATCTACCAAGGGATATACATAAACGGAAACGAAAGAGGTGTGCCGTTTTGCATTACTGTCAAAAGGAGAGATACGTACTAATCTATGAACGCCGTTTTCACCTTTTAACCAGCCAAATCCAAAATCCCCATCTATCTCCAGTGTAACCGTTTTTATACCGGCAACATCACCTTCTTGATAGTTGAGTTCCTTGATCTTGAACCCATTTTTTTCTGCCCACATCATGTACATGCGCATGAGCATTGCTGCCCAATCGCAACTTTCAGTACCGCCGGCACCGGCTGTAATTTGTAGAACGGCGGGTAGTTCATCACCTTCTTCCGACAACATATTCTTGAATTCCATTTTTTCAAGAACATTAAGTGCCTTGTCATATTGACTGGTCACTTCCTCCTCAGATACTTCTCCTTCCTGATGAAATTCAATTAATACTTCCAATTCGGCAATAATAGCTTCGGCAGCATTGTAATCATCTACCCATTGCTTTTTGGATTGAATATATTTCATATGTGCCTGTGCCTCCTGTGGATTGTTCCAAAAATCTGGGGACAGGGTCTTTTCCTGTTCGTTTTCTATTTCTATTAATTTGGCATCTATGTCAAAGATACCTCCTTAACGCACCAAGGCGATCTATAAGACCTTTGTAATGGTCTGTAGTAATGTTCATAAAACTAAATTTTAGGTAAAAGTAAGACTCTTTTACTTACTATGGGAAGTAATTTTGGCAATACCTACTGTTGGGTTTTAATCTTTTTTATTTTCATGTTTTTAGTTTTTCCATCAAAGTAAACCAAGCAAATTATTGACATAGAGGGTATACGTTAATCTTTCCTAGAAAACTATTGCCACAAGTTTGTTATTCCTTTTAAGGGTTATGAGTTTTGAAATAGTATTTTATTAAGAATAAGTTTATGCGCTCTCTATATATTTATATTATCATTGTTCGTTTGGTGGTTATTGTCCAAACGTTTGGAACGTACGTAGTGTTTAAGTTGTGATACTTGTATTAATTGGCCCGATCAAATTTGATTCTGACAATTTTTGGATGCATAATTTGTCATACTTACTTTTTAATATTTTCATGAAGGGTTGTTTTTAGTATTCCTTAGTTTTTCAATACTTTTAGAGAAAACTATATGACAATGAAAAAAAATTACCTGTTGTTGGTATTTGCCTTATTGGCATCTGCCAACTTTGTATTTGGTCAGTTCAGCGATAAAAAGAAAGACTTAAAAAAGTATGAAGGTCTGTTTGATTTTTTCTATGACGAAGATGCGGATAAAATTTATCTGGAGGTCAAGGAACTGAACAAGGAATTTCTTTATGTCTATTCCCTCAGTAGCGGTATAGGAAGTAATGATATAGGTTTGGATCGTGGTCAATTGGGAGATGAACAGGTCGTATATTTTAAGAAAGCAGGTGGTAAGTTGCTTTTGGTGCAGCCCAATCTAAAATTTAGGGCCAATACAAAGAATGAACTGGAGCGAACCTCTGTTGAGCAGGCATTCGCAAAATCTATTCTTTATGGTTTTCCTATTGAAGAAAACACGAACGGTACCTATATAATTGATATTACGGATTTTTTAATGCAAGATGCACATGGGGTGGCCAATCGTTTAAAACGTACTAAGCAGGGATCGTATAGTTTGGATAAAACAAGGAGCGCTATGGCCATGGAAAGGACCAAAGCTTTTCCTAAGAATGTTGAATTTGATGTAACCCTTACTTTTAAGGGTGAGCCAGCAGGTAGTTATATTAGAAGTGTAGCCCCAAATGCCAATTTAATTACCGTAGCGGAACATCATTCATTTATTTCCTTACCTGATGATGGTTATGAACCACGTGAATTTGATCCGCGTTCAGGTGCGTCTCCTTTTAGTTTTTATGATTATGCAACTCCCGTGGAATCGTCCATTTTAAAAAGGTTTATTAGAAGACATAGACTAGAAAAGAAAGATCCTACGGCCAAAGTGAGCGAAGCAGTAGAACCAATCATCTATTATTTGGACAACGGTACGCCAGAACCGGTACGGACAGCACTTTTAGAAGGCGGTAGATGGTGGAACCAGGCTTTTGAGGCCATTGGTTATAAAAATGCATTTCAGGTTAAAATTTTGCCCGATGATGCAGACCCATTGGATGTACGGTATAATGTAATACAATGGGTGCATAGGTCCACAAGAGGGTGGAGTTATGGCAGTAGTATTACAGACCCCCGTACTGGTGAGATTATGAAAGGGCATGTAAGTCTTGGAAGCTTGCGCATACGACAGGATTTTTTGATAGCACAGGCGCTAATGAATCAGCCATTTGCAGAGCGAGACGATAACCATGAAGCCATGTTGCAGATGGCTATTGCCCGTATACGTCAATTATCTGCCCATGAAATAGGACATACACTCGGTTTTGCGCATAATTATGCCGCCAGTACAACCAATAAGGCATCGGTGATGGATTATCCTCATCCTCAATTCTCACTTAACAATGGTGAAGTGGAGTTTAAAAATGCCTATGAAAACGGTATTGGGGAATGGGACAAAGTTTCTGTTGCCTATTCATACGAAACTTTCCCAGATGATGCCAATGAAAAACAAGAGCTCAATAAGATTTTGAACCAGGCTACCGAAGATGGTTTACGCTTTATAACTGATCAGGATGCTAGGCCACAGGGTAGTGCACACATTCTTGCACATCTTTGGGATAATGGGACCAGCGTAAGCCAAGAGCTGGATGAAATGCTTAAAATCAGGAAGACGGCAATAGATAATTTTTCAGAAAATAATATCAGAACAGGTGAGGCCTATGCTATACTGGAAGACGTTTTTGTGCCCCTTTATTTTTTTCATAGATACCAGACAGAAGCTGTTGCAAAGCTTATTGGTGGGTTAGAGTATAATTATGCAGTGAAAGGTGACGGTCAAACCGTTGTGGAAATTGCGGATAAAAGTATTCAAAAAGCTGCGCTAGCCAGTATCCTTAAAACGGTAAATGCAGAAGAGATTGCCATACCCAAGGAAAAATTGAATTTGTTTCCGCCACGTGCTTTTGGGCATCCAAGAACACGGGAGTCCATCTCTGGCAAAACCGGACTAACCTTTGATGTCTTTTCCGCAGTGGAAACAGCTTCTGATATGACTTTGGGATTTTTATTACATCCAGAAAGAGCATCAAGGTTGATCCAACAAAAATCTTTGGACCAAAAAAATCTAGGTTTACAAGATGTATTGGATCAGTTGGTAGCGCGTACTTTTATGAACGAGCATAAAGATGCTTATTTAACCGAGGCGCAGACCACTATTAATTTTAGGGTGTTAACACACATCATGAACTTGGCAAACCACCCAAATGTGGCTCCTCAGGTCAATGCTATAGCAAATGCGCAACTTAGAAAATTATCAAAAGAGTTCATTTCTGAACAAAATACAGATCCAATAAAGGGAGAAATGGTTAAAAGAATAAAAGATTTCTTTGATCATCCAGAAGTGTTCAAAGTAATACCTTCTCCTAAAATTCCAGATGGTTCTCCTATTGGCATGAGCTGTTTTCATTAAAATTAAGCAACATATATTTTATGCAGATCAATCTTATAAGTGACACGGTTACTAAGCCCACTGCGGGTATGTTAGACGCCATGATGTCGGCAGCCGTTGGTGATGATGTTTTTAAAGAAGATCCAACCGTAAACGCTTTAGAGGAAAAAGCGGCACAACTTTTTGGAATGGAGACCGCACTCTTTTTTCCAAGTGGTACCATGACCAACCAAACTGCTATAAAATTACATACAAGGCCAGCAGAACAGTTAATATGCGACAAATATGCCCATATTTATAATTATGAAGGTGGTGGTGTTAGTTTCAATAGCGGAGTTTCCTGTAAATTAATTGACGGTAATAGAGGAACCATGACAGCGGAACAGGTGGTTTCCGCCATTAATCCTCCGGATTTTTATCATAGCCCGTTAACATCTTTAGTTTGTGTGGAAAATACGGCAAATAAGGGCGGTGGCACTTGTTGGGACTTTAGCGAGCTTGAAAAAATTGGTGATGTTTGTAATCAACACGGGCTTGCATACCATTTAGATGGGGCAAGATTGTGGAATGCCATGGTGGAAAAGAATGAAACCCCCTTGCAATATGGAGCGTTGTTTGATACGATCAGTGTTTGTTTAAGTAAAGGGCTGGGTTGTCCCGTTGGTTCTTTATTATTGGGAACCAAGAAGCATATGGAGCAAGCTATAAGAATACGTAAACTCTTTGGCGGCGGTATGCGTCAATCTGGTTTTTTGGCGGCGGCGGCAATTTATGCATTGGATCATCATGTAGAAAGGCTGGCGGAAGACCATAAAAGGGCCAAGGAAATAGGTGGAGTTTTAATGACTAAACAATTTATTAAAAAAGTAGAGCCCATTGAAACCAATATAGTCATTTTTGAAATTGATGAATCATATATGACGAGTAACGCCTTTGTTGATAAATTAAAGGAAAAGGATATTTTTATTATTGGTATGGGGCAAGGTAAGTTGCGTATGGTAACTCATTTGGATTATACCCAAGAGATGCATGAAGAACTTTTATCTATTTTAAATGCATTTTAATTGGTCTATTGGTCGGTATTTAGACTGTTTTTTATATTTAGAATACCATTTTCCATACCTGCTTCAGAAGAATAAAGACCGCTAGATCCTACGGTTTCTCCTACAGCATTTTTTAACTGAATCAAAAATTTACCGTCAGTAGTCGTCTTTCTCTCAAAGATTTTAGCCCTTGTATTCTGCTTGGCTTTTATTTCCTGTAAGGTTTTGTCCAAGTCTTCCTTACTGCTAAAAGGAATGCTCTTTAATAGGGTACGGCCATTGCTGGACTTGAGTTTAAAAACATAAACGCCCTCCTTCTTTTTATTGATTTTAATCATATCTCTTAAAGATAAATAATAATTTTTCAAATAATTAGTGACCTATTAAATAATAGTGTGTCTTAATAATTGAAAGAGGTTGAATTCTTTGATACCGATAAATTCTATCAAATAAAAAAAACCAATATCCACCTCTTTCAGAGTAAATAACCATTATTAAATTTTAAACACTAATTACAATGAAAAAAATTTTATTATCAATTGCATTCTTGACCGCATCTTTTGCAATGGCGCAAGATTTACCGGAAAACCCAGAACCAGGTAAATGTTATGTACGTTGTACCACTCCGGATGTTTATGTAAACGAAACTGTAACAATTACTACAGCTCCTTCTTATAAAATCCTTAAAACCATGCCCGCTACTTTTAAGACTATAACAGAGCGTGTGTTGGTAAAAGAGGAAGAAAAAGTATTGACCGTGGTTCCTGCAAAATGGGGTACGGAAACTGTAACCTACGTTTCTAAAGGGGGTGGAAATTCCTTAAAGGTGATACCTGCAAGTTTCTCTCCAAGTTCAGAAACATTGGAAATTAAACCGGCCTATGCGCAATGGGAGTTGGGTGTTGCTGCTCCTGATTGTGAGTCTGGTAACCCAGATGATTGTAGATATTGGTGTTATAAAGGGTATCCTGCGGAATTTGAAACCGTGTCTACCCAAGTTTTGGCCAGTGCTGCATCTACGGCTTCTACACCTTTAGGTTCAACCAATGGTTCGTATACAAAAAGAGTTTTAATTTCTCCTGCTACCGTAGTTGAAAAGATTATTCCTGCCGAGTACAAGGATATTACTAGAACAGTCTTGGATAAGGATGCGTATACGGTAGAAGAGACCGTGCCTGCAAAAACGAGAACTATTACAAGAGAAGTATTGAGCCAAAAAGGTGGTCTTACCACTTGGAAAGAAGTGGAATGTGCCTTAGTTGAATACCAGGCGTTACCTATCAATTGGGATTCTGGAAGTGCAACGTTGACTTCACAGGCAAAGAGTATTATCGATAACAGATTATTACCCGTATTGGCTCAAAATCCTGGTGTAAAAGTTGAATTAGCATCTCATACAGACTCACAAGGTGGTGCAGCTTCTAACCAAGAATTATCTGAGAGAAGAGCTAAAGCAGTAGCGGATTATTTAATTACTAAGGGAATTAACTCTAGTCTTTTGGTAGCTAACGGATACGGTGAAACCAAATTATTGAACAGATGTAAGGATGGTGTTTCTTGTACCGCTAGAGAGCATGCCGTAAATAGAAGAACTCAATTTAGATTGATAAATAACTAATTGGTTGGTTTTAGTTGTTTAAATGAAAGGGCTTACTTGTTGGTGTAAGCCCTTTCTCTATTTACAAACTTTAAGTAACCTATTTATTCCTTTGCAATAGATTAATGTGGGAGTCTACCACCCCATTCATACTATATCCAGATAGTTTGTCCAGCTCTTTTCCTTTGGCGTTCAATACCTTTAATAAAGGAAATACCTTGCGGGTATTATATTTAACCAATAGTTCTTTATTGTGGGCCAACTGTTTAGGGGTTAATAAATCTTTGTTTCTTGGGATATCCACATATAACAGGATATAATTTCCGGAAAGGGTTTTGAAATCATTAGTCTCAAAAAGATCCTGCTTTAACATCTTACATGGTGGACACCAGTCGCTACCCGTAAAGTATAGAAGGATGTTTTTATCTTGCTTTTTTGCTTTGGACAACGCAGTATTGTAGTCTGTTAACCACTTTGTGTTTTCCGTAACCGATTTGTCTGCCTGCGCAGCAATGAAAAAAGGTAATAGCAGTAAAACGAATAGATGTTTCATAATCTAAATTTATTAGGTATAGTGCAATAAACTTGCCACTATTACTTAAATAACGAATCCATTCCTGGAATATTGGGCATGCCTTCTTTTGCTACCGCCGCTAGTTCCGCCTCATTGACTTTAGACGCTTGTTCAATTGCTTTATTGATTGTGAGGATAAGGTAGTCTTCTAACTGCTCTTTGTCTGCCAATAAGGTGTCATCTATCGCTATGTGCTTAAGTTGTCTATTGGCCGTAATGGTAACCTTTAATAAATTATCATTAGAGTTTTCATTCAAAGTAACCGTGTCCATTCTTTTTTTTGTGGCTTCCACTTTTTGTTGGGTTTCTTTAAGTTTACCCATCATTCCCATCATATCTCCAAACATAATTTTGTTTTTATAGTTGTTTGCAAAAATAATAAAAAGGCACATTCTTTTTCCTTTTACAAATCTTAGGGCTTCTGTTTAATAGTCTTATTTTTGCGCATTTTATAGCTAAAAAGGATATGGAAGGTAAAAAAGCACCGGTTGCAAGGAAAATTCCCAAAGAATTGATCAAGCACAATGATGTTCGCATAGATGATTATTATTGGATGAACCAAAAAGATGATCAAGAGGTACTGTCCTATTTAAATGCGGAAAATGCCTATTATGATTCTCTTACCGCCCATACCAAAGAATTTCAAGAATCCTTGTTTTTGGAAATGAAGGGAAGGATAAAAGAGGATGACTCTTCCGTACCTTATAAATTAAATGGCTATTGGTATAGTACCCGATATGAAATTGGTGGCGAATATCCCCTGTACTCAAGGTATAAAGATACTTTGGAAGCACCTGAAGAGGTCATGTTCAATGGTAACAAAATGGCAAAGGGCCATGATTATTTTAGCTTGGGAGGCATAGCCATAAGTCCAAATAATAAATTGGCGGCCTTTGGGGTAGATACTGTTTCTAGACGGCAATATGTTCTGCAGATAAAAAATTTGGAAACCGGTACCGTTTATGAAGATAAAATTGAAAATACTACAGGCGGCGGAGTTTGGGCAAATGACAATGAAACTTTATTTTATACCCGTAAAGACCCCGTTACCCTACGGTCAGATAAAATTTATAAGCATAAATTAGGAACGCCTACCTCAGAGGATATCCTTGTGTATCATGAAGAGGATGAAACGTTCAGCACGTTTATTTATCGGACCAAATCAAAAAAATATTTAGTTATAGGTTCTTTCAGTACTTTGACTTCCGAGTTTCGTATTCTACCTACTGCCAACCCTGATGGTGAGTTTAAGATATTCTCGCCTAGAGTACGTGGTTTGGAATATACCATTTTTCATTATGAGGATAGCTTCTATATCTTGACGAACAAGGATAAAGCCGAGAATTTTAAGATAATGAAGGTTAAAGAAGGTAATACCTGCTCTGAAAACTGGCAGGAGTTTATACCGCATAGAGAAAATGTATTACTAGAGGATATAGATATTTTCAAAGAGTACTATGTGCTTTCAGAAAGGGAAAACGGTCTTAATAAAATTAGGATAATTAGATGGGACGGAACAGAAGACTATTATTTGCCTTTCCAATCAGAGACCTATACGGCATATGTGGGCAGTAACCCTGATTTTGATACGGATATCCTAAGATATTCATACAATTCTTTATCCACGCCAAGTTCTGTGATAGATTTTAATATGAGAACTAGGGATAAAGAGATAAAAAAGGAACAACAGGTGCTTGGCGGGCAATTTAATAAAGAAAATTATACCGAGCGTAGAGTATGGGCCACTGCTCAGGACGGTGTTAAGGTGCCCATTTCCATTATTCACCGTAAAGATACTATGCTCAATGAAAATACGCCTGTGTTACAATATGCGTATGGCTCATATGGTTCTACTATTGACCCTTATTTTTCCACGGTCAGGTTAAGCCTCTTGGATAGAGGTTTTGTTTATGCTATAGCCCATGTCAGGGGAGGGGAGTATTTAGGAAGAAAGTGGTATGAAACCGGAAAATTATTGTATAAGAAAAATACGTTTACGGATTTTATAGATTGTTCAAAGTTTTTGATTGAAGAAAAGATGACCAGTTCTGACCACCTTTATGCTATGGGCGGATCAGCCGGAGGTCTTTTAATTGGTGCGGTCATTAATATGCGTCCAGACCTTTATAATGGCGTAATTGCAGCTGTACCTTTTGTGGACGTTGTTACTACTATGTTAGATGATTCCATACCGTTGACTACTGGTGAATATGACGAATGGGGCAACCCAAATGAGAAAGAATCTTATGAGTATATGAAATCGTACTCTCCTTATGATAACGTAAAGGAGCAGGATTATCCCAACATGTTGGTGACCACTGGTTTGCACGACTCCCAGGTTCAATATTTTGAACCGGCAAAATGGGTGGTCAAAATTAGGGAGCTAAAAAAGAATAATAGTGTATTGCTTTTTAACATTAATATGGAAGCTGGGCATGGAGGTGCTTCCGGTAGGTTTGAATCATTGCGTGAAGTAGCCAAAGAATATGCTTTTCTTTTAGATTTGGAGGGAAAAATCGCATAGTTGAAAAAAAATAGTAGCTTTGTAGCACAAATATTTACACTTTTAACGGGTGTAAAACTAAACATTGACCCCCCTTATGAAAAATGAGATCAGGGCTTATAATAATATCTTGGAACTAGTAGGTAATACACCGCTGGTTAAATTAAACAAAATTGCTAAAGACCTTACCGGTAATTTTTACGCTAAAGTAGAGGCTTTTAATCCAGGTCATTCTTCTAAGGATCGTATAGCAATGCATATTATTGAACAAGCAGAAAAAGCTGGACTGTTGACAGAAGGTAGTACAATAATTGAAACTACTTCAGGAAATACAGGCTTTAGTATTGCCATGGCAAGTATCATTAAAGGGTACGAGTGTATTTTGGCAGTGAGTTCAAAATCATCTATGGATAAAATAGATATGCTTCGCTCTATGGGGGCTAAGGTATATGTTTGTCCCGCACATGTTAGTGCAGATGATCCAAGATCATACTATGAGGTTGCCAAGAGATTACATAAAGAGACCAAAGGTTCCATTTATATTAATCAGTATTTTAATAAGCTTAATATGGATGCCCATTATAGAACTACTGGTCCTGAAATTTGGGAACAGACGGCCGGTAAAATCACACATTTGGTTGCCTGTAGCGGTACTGGCGGTACAATTTCTGGAACGGCACGTTTTTTAAAAGAACAAAACCCGAATATAAAGGTCATAGGAGTGGATGCCTATGGGTCGGTTTTGCAAAAATATCATGAGACCGGTAAGTTGGATACCAATGAAATTTATCCTTACCGTATAGAGGGACTTGGTAAAAACCTAATACCAGGGGCAACTGATTTTACCGTTATAGATGAATTTATAAAAGTTACCGATGCGGAGAGTGCCCACACTGCTCGTGAAATATCAAAAACTGAAGGAATTTTTGTAGGTTACACCAGTGGAGCCGTTATGCAAGCCCTTAAGCAGTTAAATGAGCTCAACACCTTTGATAAGGACAGTAATGTAATAGCGATTTTTCCTGATCATGGTTCAAGATATATGAGTAAAATATATAGTGACCAGTGGATGGAGGACCAAGGTTTTTTAAATACGACTACAGTTGAGGAGACACAAGAAGTCCAATTTATAAAGTAGAAAATACATAGATAATGTTTAAAAAAAGTGGGCTGCAAGCCCACTTTTTTTGCGTAGTAAATAATTTATGTAACCTAATCAAAATTATTTACTTTTGCAGACAGAACTGAATTAAGCAATGAAAGACTTATTTGATAGAATTTTAGAAAATAAAGGTCCTTTGGGAAAATGGGCTTCTCAGGCAGAAGGATATTTTGTATTCCCAAAATTAGAAGGCCCTATTTCTAATAGAATGAAATTTCAAGGTAAGGATGTTATTACCTGGAGTATCAATGATTACTTAGGCTTGGCCAATTTGCCGGAAATTAAAAAGGTAGATGGTGAGGCGGCCGCAGAGTATGGTGCTGCTTACCCAATGGGTGCTAGAATGATGAGCGGCCATACGGAGTTTCATGAGCAGTTAGAAAGAGAATGTGCCGCTTTTGTAGATAAAGAAGCTGCATATTTGTTGAATTTTGGTTATCAAGGTTTTATGTCGGTGATAGACGCCTTGGTCACTAAAGATGATATCATAGTTTATGATGTAGACTGTCATGCTTGTATTATTGACGGGGTACGTTTGCATATGGGTAAGCGTTTTACTTTTGTTCATAATAACGCAGAGAGCTTAGAAAAGAATTTAGAGCGTGCCACTAAATTGGCCGAGCAAACTGGAGGTGGTATTTTAGTAATATCCGAAGGTGTTTTTGGTATGCGTGGTGAGCAAGGTATCTTAAAGGAAATCGTTGCTTTAAAAGAAAAATTCAAGTTTAGATTATTGGTCGATGATGCCCATGGTTTTGGTACTTTAGGTGAAACTGGTGGTGGAGCAGGGCAAGAGCAAGGCGTGCAAGATGGTATTGATGTTTACCTTGCAACATTTGCCAAGTCTATGGCAAGTATAGGTGCATTTGTTGCTGCTGACCAAGAAATCATTGATTATTTAAAATATAATTTACGTTCCCAAATGTTCGCTAAATCATTACCAATGGTTTACGTGAAAGGGGCTTTAAAGCGTTTAGAAATGTTACGTACACAACCAGAGCTTAAAGAAAAGCTATGGGAAAACGTAAATGCATTACAAAACGGACTAAAGGAAAAAGGATTTGATATTGGTACAACTACAAGTTGTGTTACTCCTGTATATCTAAACGGTAGTATTCCAGAAGCAATGGCTTTAGTGAAGGATTTACGTGAAAATCATGGAATTTTCTGTTCTATCGTAGTCTACCCAGTAATACCTAAGGGATTAATTCTTTTACGTTTAATACCTACTGCTACGCATACGTTGCAAGATGTTGAAGAAACATTGGCGGCATTTTCGGCAATTAGAGAGCGCTTGCAGAATGGTACTTATAAAAGATTGTCTGCTGCAGTTGCGGCCGCAATGGGCGAATAAGATAATTTTTATATTAAAGAAAAGTCCGTGTTCTAGTTGAGCACGGACTTTTTTTATAGTGATTTTTTATATGTTCTTCTGCGTTTATAGACGACAGGGTCAAAATGTTTCCACATTTGTTTTATGGCAATGTTCTCCTCTAATTCTGGAGTTCTGTAGCACATATCTATCCCTTTTTCTTTGAATGTTTTGTAGTACTCATTAAAAATGACAGCGGTAACCCCTTTATTCTGATATTCGGGTAATATACCTATCAAATAGAAAATAACGTCTTTACTATTTTTTTTGGCTTTTAATAAATGGTAAAGTCCAAACGGAAATAACTTACCTTTTGCTTTTTGTAAGGCTTCTGAAAATGAGGGCATAACAATGGCAAAGGCTACCAATTTATCTTCCTTGTCCTTAATGAATTTTATATACTCCGGATTTATAAAACTGATGTATTTCTTTTTAAAATACGCTTTTTGTATTTCGGTAATAGGTACAAAGGAACTTAAGTTGGCATACGTTTTATTAAACAGGTCAAACATTTCATCTGCCATTGGCATAACCTCCTTGGTTTTCGTGAAATTAACTTCTTTTAACCCATATCGTCTTTTGACCAAATCATTTAATTTGGAGAATAGTTTTGGGTCAGCATTTTTAGCAGGAAATTTGTTTTCCATGTACTCCTTTTCCTTTACAAATCCTAGTTTTTCATAATGGTCTTTGTAGTAAGCATGGTTGTACCAAGTAATCATGGTTCCAATATGATCAAATCCTTCAATGAGTACACCAACTTTGTCCAAATTGGAAAAGCCAACGGGGCCTTCCATATATTCTAGTTGATGTTGTTTACCTATTTCGGCAACTTTGTCTAAAAGTGCTTTAGATACGTTTGGATCATTTATAAAATCAAACCATCCAAAACGCATTTTTTTTACGTTCTGCTGATCAACCTCTAGGTGGTTGACGATCGCAGCCACACGGCCTACTATGTTGTCACCATCCATAGCAAGGAAAAACCATGCTTCTGCATCTTTGAACACCGGATTTTTATCCTTGTCAAAACTTTCAAGTTCGTCGTTGATAATGGGCGGTACCCAATATTTGTTGTTTTTATATAGCGAGAACGGAAAGGTTACAAAGCGTCTTAATTCTTGCTTTGTTTTAGCTTCTTTAATACTAATCATGACACATTTTTAGAAGTGTCAATATTAGGTATATTAATTAGAACAGGAAAGTGGGAACTATTTAAAATATTGCAAATTTATAAGCCGTTTAAAAGTCGATTTCGCTGGACTCATTTTGTTTCTTTTTTTCTTTTTTCTTCAACTTTCTTAGTTGCTTTTTAGAAGGCCCTAAATCAATATCCTCGGCACCTCTTCCTTTCTTCTTTTTCTTTTTATCCTTCTTCATGGCATTTTTTTCTATAGCGCCACCATTTTGATTTGCTTCTTGGTCTTCAATAGGCTTTAAGCTGTCTTTGTGAAAATCCATTCGGTATGAGCCACCAAGACCAAAAAAGATTCGGGTTGGGGTATTTTTTAAACTTGCACCCATATTAAAATCCAATTGAATATTTTCCTTTAAGAGGTGAGCAATTCCACCTCGTAATAATAGATCCGCATAACGGTCGCTTTGAATTCCTTGATGTTCAACAAAAACGCTCCATTTGGGATTTCTAAACGCGTGAGATAGGGAAATTAAATAGCTTAGTTCGGGGTCATCTGTGGTTATCCTATCATATGCGGTATTGGTAATTAAAACGAACCTAGGTGTTAGGCGGCTTTGGGTAGCGATCATACCACGGTAGGAAATTGTTGGCTCACTTACGTAAAATGGATTGTCCCCTAAAACAAAATTGGCTCCCCCGTACAAGGATACCGCTGGTAACAGATTTTTAAATTGGAATTTATGGTTGGCTCTCCAACTATAAAGATTGGGCTTATTGGCCTCAGGATTTTTAAAAGGATCATAAATAAGATATTTTAATCCTAATCTGTTTCTTGAAAAATCCCTTCTTTTTGCCAAAAGATTAAAATTAGTATAGGTGAGATCTTGATCTTGAAAGGTGCCCTCATAACTAAGTTCTAGCTGCTCAAAAAGTAAACCATACCTAAAGGCAATATCCGTCCCCCAAATATCAGACTGTGTATTCAACAGTGTGTGATCTCTCTGTTCATAGAATAAACCCATTTCTGCTTGTACAACATTCTTACCAACGGCATAGGCACTAACGGAAAGTCCGGGCCTGTTTGAGTTTATTACATCCGTATATTGTGAAAATCCAATTAGGGGTAACAGCATCACCAAGGTTATAATGAAATGGGAAGGTTTAGAGTAGGCTAATAGACTATTCATGAAACGATTTTATATATATTTTAATAGTATGATTCTATTAATACAACGTGATAATTGTATTTTTGATATACCTAAGTAGTAATAAATGGCTTTTTTAAAAACGATATTAATTATTCTCTTGGTGTATTACCTGCTAAAATTTTTAGTTAAGTTATTTGCACCTAAAATTTTAAGTTACGCAGCTAAAAAAACAGAATCACATTTTAAGCAAGCTTTTGATAATCAACGTGCTTCTACAGAGGAAAAGGTAGGCGATGTTATTATCAATAAAAAAACTCCTAAGAAAAAGAGAGATTCCGAAAAAGTAGGTGAATACATTGATTTTGAAGAGCTAGACTAGTTATCTTTGCTTAAACACTATGTATCTTTCAAATGAAGCAAGGCTTAAAATTCTTTTTCATCCATTTTTTTGTTATTGCATTTTTTATTGTAGCAGCGCTATCCTATTTTAATCCAGTATTACAAGGAAAGGTCATGTACCAGCATGATATTGCCCAATATACGGGTATGGCCAAGGAGCAAAATGACTTTAGAAAAGCTAATGATCAAGAGCCCTATTGGACCAATAGTGCTTTTGGTGGAATGCCTACCTATCAATTAGGCGCAAATTATCCGCATAATTATATTAAGAAATTGGATAGGGTCATTAGGTTTTTACCTAGACCTGCAGATTACTTGTTCTTGTACATGCTAGGTTTTTACATCTTGCTATGCTGTTTAAAGGTAGATTATCGTTTGGCAGTGGTAGGTGCATTGGCTTTTGGGTTTTCTACATACCTCATTATTATCTTGGGTGCCGGTCATAATGCAAAAGCTCATGCTATTGCTTATCTCCCTGTGCTTTTGGCCGGTATTGTATTGGTGTTCAGAAAAAAATATTTGTGGGGTTTTGTACTTACGGCTTTGGCAATGGCATTGGAGATTACGGCAAATCATTACCAAATGACCTATTATTTTATGTTATTGGTCCTTATTTTGGGGGTAGTGTATTTGGTGTATGCAATTAAGGAAAAGGAAATTAAGCATTTTGGAGTCTCTGTAGGTATTTTGCTCATGGCAGTAATATTGGGTATTGCTGCAAATGCTACGGGTTTAATGGCTACCAAGGAATATGCAGATTGGAGCACACGTGGTAAAAGTGAATTAACCATTAATCCAGATGGTTCCCCTAAACAGAATACGGATGGATTAAGCAAAGCATACATTACCAATTGGAGTTACGGTATAACCGAATCATTAAACTTATTTGTACCAAGATTGTTTGGTGGGGCCAGTCAGGAAAATCTTGGAGAGGAGTCAAAATCTTATAATTATTTGATAGATAAAGGGTTGCCAAGGTCCAGTGCTTTGGAATTCGTAAGCGGGCTACCTCTTTATTGGGGAGATCAGCCGGGTACTTCTGGTCCGGCCTACTTGGGTGCCGTAGTATTTTTTCTATTTTTTCTGGGCCTATTCCTTGTAAAAGGTAAACATAAGTGGTGGTTGTTGTTTGGTTCGTTGATGTCGCTTATTCTTTCTTGGGGAAAAAATTTCAGTATCGTTACGGACTTTATGATTGATTATTTTCCGTTCTATGATAAATTTAGGGCAGTTTCCTCTATTCAAATTGTATTGGAATTATGTGTACCTATTCTGGCAATTTTAGCACTAAAAAAATTAGCGAAGGACAAAGTTCCTGCAATGGATAAAATTACATCTCTTAAACTTTCCACTATTGTAATAATAGGGGTAGGGATTATTTTGTTCTTGTTTAAAGGTAGTTTTGATTTTGTGGGTGCCGCAGATGAAAATTTACGTATGACCGGTTTAGAGGAACTGCCGGAAATGTTACGTCTTGATCGTAAGTCTGTCTATACCAGTGACCTTTTACGTTCATTAGGTTTTGCTATTGTTACCGCTTTGTTGGTTTGGTTCTATTTAAAACAAAAAATTAAATTTAATTATTTGGTTATAGCTATTGGTATATTGATTGTGTTTGATTTGGTCAATGTTGATTTACGATATGTAAACAATGATAATTTTGTTTCTAAACGTAAAATGTTAGAGCCCTTTAAGGAATCTGCGGCAAATAAAATGATAGCTAAGGATGATGGTGTGTACCGAGTTTTTGACCAAACTGACGGATTTGATTCTGCAAAAACAGCATATTTTCATCAGACGATAACGGGCTATCATGCAGCGAAACCTGCAGGTATGCAAGATTTGTTTGATTTTCATATTTATAATGGAAACCTGTCCGTCATGAATATGCTCAATGTCAAATATGTTATTAGACAAAATCAAGAAGGAAAAACATTTCCTATAGAGAACCCCAATGCCAACGGTAATGCTTGGTTTGTACAGGAACTATTACCTGTAAGTAATGCCAATGAGGAAATTAAGGCATTGGATAGTCTAGATACAAAGAACAGGGCCGTTTTTAATAAAACCCGGTTTTCAACAATATCCCCATTGTCCTATGAAATGGATTCTACGGCAACTATTTCTTTATCGGAATATGAGCCTAACCATTTAATATATACATCAAAAAATAAAAATGATGGTGTTGCGGTATTTTCGGAAATGTATTATAAAAATGGATGGAATGCCTATATAGATGGTAAGGCAGTAGATCACTTTAAAGTAAATTATGTGTTACGGGCACTTAATGTACCAGCTGGAAATCATACAGTGGAATTTAAATTTGAACCTGAAGTAGTGGCACAGGGCAGTAGAATTACATTGGCCAGTAATATTTTGCTTGTATTGATTTTTTTAGGAGGTATTGGTTTTACATTTTGGAAAACTAAAAAAGAAGGGGAAGCTTAATGAAAAAGGTGCTGGTCATTACCTATTATTGGCCCCCCGCTGGCGGACCCGGTGTGCAGCGCTGGTTAAAATTCGTTAAATACCTTAAAGATTTTGATGTAGAACCCATTGTTTACATTCCGGAGAATCCTCATTACCCCTTGGTAGATGAATCATTTTTAAGTGAAGTTCCTAAAGATATTACTGTATATAGCCATAAGATTTTAGAACCGTACCGATGGGCAAGCCTGTTTTCAAAAAATAAAACCAAACGTATAAGTTCCGGTATTATCAAAACTGAAAATCAATCACTGGTTGAAAAGGTATTGCTATGGGTAAGGGGAAACTTATTTATACCTGATGCGAGAAAATTTTGGGTACGTCCTTCCGTCAAATACTTGACCAAAATTATTGAAAAAGAAGAAATATCCTCAATAATAACTACAGGGCCACCACATAGTGTGCATTTAATAGGATATCATTTAAAGCAAAAATCAGCTATAGATTGGATAGCAGATTTTAGAGATCCGTGGACCACAATTGGATACCATAAAAAGTTGAAATTATCTAAACGTGCAGCCCAAAAACACAAGCGGTTAGAATCTATGGTTTTAAAAAATGCCGATAAAATTATTGTGACCAGTGCCACAACTAAAGAGGAGTTTCAAAATTTGACAAATCAACCTATTTCTGTTATCACCAACGGATTTGATAGGGAGGTAAGGCTGACATCTACATTAGATGACAGATTCACTATTTCACATATAGGCTCTATGCTCACCGGGCGCAATCCTACCAATCTTTGGAAGGTGTTATCAGAATTGATCAATCAGGACAATGATTTTAAAAAATCGCTGCTTCTTCGTTTTATTGGGGTGGTTAGTGATGAAGTGTTGGCCTCACTGGCATTATATGGCTTACAGGATAATTATGAATTAGTAGGTTATGTTTCTCACCAAGAAGCATTGGCTTTTCAGGATACATCACAAATATTACTTTTGGCCGAAATAGATTCCGTAGAAACACAAGGCATAATTCCCGGAAAACTTTTTGAGTACATGGCCGCAAAAAGACCTATTCTCGCCATAGGTCCTAAAAATTGGGAGGTTGGTTCTATAATTAACGAAACCAGCGCCGGACGTATTTTTGAATATACCAATGAAATTGAACTTAAAGATGTACTTTTAAGTTGGTTTGAAAAATATAAAGACGGGGAGCTGTCTATCTCATCCTCGGGAATTGAAACCTATAGCAGAAGGGAACTGACCCGTAAATTATCAGAATTGATCTAATGGGCATTGTACTTAGACAATCATTGAACAATACAATTATAACCTATATTGGTTTTGCCATTGGTGCGATCAATACACTTTTTTTGTATACCCGTTTTATGATACCGGAAAATTACGGTTTGATCCAAGTAATACTATCCGTTTCTGCCATACTTATGCCTATTCTAGCATTTGGGGTGCCTAATACAGTAGTTAAATTTTATTCCAGTTTTAAAGATCGCACCAAACAAGACGCATTTTTGACCCTTGTTTTGTTCCTGCCAATGGTATTAATTTTTCCAATTGCATTGCTTAGTTTTTTTGCCAATGAATTTATTGGCGATTTATTGTCCAATAAAAATCCGGTTGTTGGTAAGTATGTCTGGCATATATTTTTTGTAGGTATGGCTATGGCCTATTTTGAAATATTCTATGCGTGGTCTAGAATTAAAATGAAATCTATATTCGGGAATTTTATGAAAGAAATCTTTTGTAGGATTGTCCAAAGCGTGTTATTGATTTTATTATGGTTTAAAATCATTGATGTTTATTTTTTTATCAATGCTTTGGTTGCCGCCTATTTGTTACGAACCTTGATCATGAAGGTATATGCGTTCTACCTAAGAATGCCCAGGATGAATTTCACCCTTCCCTCTAATTGGACAAACATTGTAACATACAGTGCTTTGATCATATTAGGTGGTTCTACGGCTATTGTACTATTAGAAGTGGACAAGGTAATGTTGAACCATTTTTTAGAAATTGATAATATTGCCTATTATGCCGTTTCTGGCTTCATTGCATCAACCATTGCAGTTCCTTCAAGGGCCATGCATCAAATAACTTACCCATTAACTGCTAGTTACATCAATAACAAAGAGAAAGGAGCATTAAAATCCCTTTATCAGAAAAGTTCATTAACCTTGTTCATTGTATCGGGAATTTTATTCTTATTGATTTTTTTAAACCTTGATGAACTTTATACACTGTTGCCCAATAATTATGCTAACGGATTTATGATAGTATTTTGGATTGGACTTGCCAAGGTTTATGATGCCCTGTTAGGTAATAATAATGCTATTCTTTATAATTCTGATTATTACCGTTCTATTTTATTTTTTGGTGTATTGTTAGCTTTTTTTGCTATACTTTTTAACCTTTGGCTTATCCCTACATTTGGTATAAATGGTGCGGCAATTGCAAGTTTTAGTGCTTTTTTTATCTATAATACCTTGAAACTTATTTATGTTAGGGCCAAGTTTAGAGTTATCCCTTTTACTATAGAAACCCTAAAGGTCTTTTGTTTATTACTAAGTGTTGGATGCATTTTTTGGTTTATTGATTTTCCGTTTCATGCAATCGTGAGTATTGGACTTAAGAGTATTTTAATGATTATAGTCTATGTTACGGTTCTTTATCGCTTTAAAATATCTGAAGACGTTTACGGATTTTTAAACAAGTATTTAAAGCGTTGATTACATCCTGTTTTCTTCCTTCTTACTAGATTTTTGAATGCCATATTGCTGCTTATATATCTTTATAATGATGAGGAATAAATTAATGATAAGCGGACCAAATATTAATCCTACAAATCCAAATAACGGAATACCTATTAATACCCCAATTAGTGTTATTAACGGGTGAGTGCTATCAAGCGATTTTAGGACAAAAAGTCTAATTAGGTTGTCTGTCATGCCTACGACCAACATACCATAAAGTAATATTCCCCAAGCCTGAAACTCATTACCACTTGCCAAGCTTAATACAAAGACAGGAAATATGCCTACAAAGGTGCCTATAAACGGAATCATAGAACCAATTGTCACTATCACAAACCAAAATAACGGATTTTCAACGCCAAATATATAGAACCCTATTAACGCAATAATACCTTGGGCTAATGCAACAAGGGGTATTGCTATAGCATTTGAACGTACTACACTGTCAATTTCCTTGCCTAAGGTTACCAGGTTTTTATTACTTAAGGGGATATATTCAAGCAGTGAATCTTTAAGCTGTTTAGGGCTTTTAAGCATGTAATACAGAAGAAATAACAATATGCCCAGAGATATGAACACATTGAAAGTGCCACTTGCAAAACCTTGCATATTATCCGTTAACCAACCGGATGCCTGTTTGGGGTCAATGGTAGATGAGATATCATAATTTATATATTTCTCTACTTGAAATAATTGGTCTTTAAAAGCTTTGGTTACCTGTTCCGATTTATCTGCTAAATTTCCCAGTTCTGAACTCAACATGAATCCTGCTCCTGTCAAAGGAATGAAAATACCAATGAAAGCTATGAATATGAGCAGTATGGCCGCCCACATTCTTTTAACTCCTTTATTAATCAATTTTAGCATCCATTTTCTAAGCACTACGTAAAGCGTGAGTGCACCCAAGACTCCAGAAATATAAGGAAGCATGTATTTGATGATCAATCCGCCTAAAAAAATAATAAGAGACAATATAATGAGTTGCCTAAGAACCTTGTGATTAATTTTTTTCATTGCGGTTGTTGAAGATGGATTGTTAACTGAGTGAAAATTAAGCTTATATATGTAGCTTGGTTAACTCACATACGTATTTTAGTAGTCCTATAGTATTTTTAGCAATAACTGATAAAACCTAGTTAACTTTGGGGCTGCAATGACTTTAAAATTCACACATATAGTTGAAGAAATTTCCTGTCCATTGAGGTTGCAGGAGTATGGAGTAGGGGTGTTTCAACACATTGCAACGAAATCAGCTTTAAAAAAAGCGCTCAAAAAAAGTTTAATAACAGTTAATGGGCAAATAGCCAGTTCGGCTACCGTAATTAAAGGTGGAGAAAGAATAGAGTACCAGTTTACATCTGATCAAAAAACGAAAACACGACTTGTTCTTAAATTAGATGTGGTTTATGAAGATGAGAATTTGGCTGTTATCAACAAACCAGCGGGCATTTTGGTAAGTGGTAACGGTTTCAAAACCGTAGCTAATGCATTGGTTCAGAATCTAAACCCTAGTAAAGCGACAGATGCGGTTAGTCCTCAACCTGTACATCGTTTGGATTATGCAACTACCGGTTTACTTTTAGTAGGGAAAACCAGCAGTGTTATTACCGAACTAAATCGGTTATTTGAATTTAAAAAAATAGCTAAAGAGTATACTGCTGTTACTATTGGAGCAATGCAACCGGAAGGCAACATTGAATTGAAAATCGATGATAAACCTGCTAGTTCAACTTTTAAGGTTATGGCATCGGTGACATCAGAAAGGTTTTCATTTTTAAACTTGGTAGCACTGAGTCCGCATACAGGTCGAAGGCATCAACTTAGAAAACATCTATTATCTATTGGTCATCCTATTTTAGGAGACCCCATCTATTATTTAGAAAATTTGCTGTTAAAAGGAAAAGGAATGTATTTGCACGCAAGTAAACTTCAGTTCATACATCCTATTACACATGAGGAAATGAACATAACTTCTAGTTTACCTAAGAAGTTTATCAAATTATTTCCAGAAATGCATTTTGAACAATAAAAAAGCGCCGTAATGAATAAATTCAATACGGCGCTTTACAACTAACCAACCTAAAAACTTCTTTTAATTTCTTCTGCTACTTCTAGTGGCTGCACTAGTTCTAGAGCTTGAGCTTCTAGACGGAGCTTTACTTACGGTTCTTGAACTAGAGCTTCTACTTACCGTACTTCTAGAAGGACTCTTGGTCGCTTTTCTAGTAACTGTACTACGTTGTGTTCTTGTAGTAGTAGCGGTTCTAGTATTTGCACTTTTCCTAACGGGCTTTTTATACGTTGTTGTACTTCTTTTTACGGTTGTACTTCTTGGTGTACGTGTAACTTCTCTTTTAGTTACGGTTCTATTAGGTGTGCTACGGTTTACGGTAGTGCTTGTACTTCTTTTAACCGTACCGTTTTTAGAACTTCTGGTTACAGATCTGTTTTGAACGGCTCTACCGTTATTGGTATTACTACGTTTTACTGTTGTTGATCTTTTAACCGTTGAATTTCTATTGTTCCTTGACGTGTTATTAGAAGCTACTGTTCTACTTGTTCTTAAACCATTATCTCTTTTGGCTACAGTTCTATTACTTCTGTACGTATTGTTTCTAACCGCAACACGTTTGTCGTTTCTATAAATGTTAGCTCTATTTCTTCTTACCTTGTTATATCTATAAGGCTTACCAACATTTACATATGCCCTTCTAAAATTATTTCTGTAAGGTCTATAGTAAGAATATCTTACCGGTGTATAATACCTTCTATATGGGCTATTGAATACCAAACTAAAACCAATTGCCGGTCTAACGAACCATCTATGGAAAGGACGGTATACATAGTTTCTGTTGTATATATTTATGTAACCTGTATGGTAATCATAAAAACCACGGTTGTTGTAATACACATACATACCACCTATACTACGAACTCGGTTATTTCTATAATTAATGTTTACATCACCAATTTGACTAACACGACCATAATAATCATAATAGATAGGCACGTTTTCTACTTGAATAACTGCACCATAATCATCATATTGAGCATATGGGCTATAATCGTAACCTGAGTTGAACGTAACCCCGTTCTTACTACCTGTTACTTGGTTTTCTATATAAAAATCGAATTCACCATCTGGGTAAACAGAAAATGTAATTCCGTTTTCTATAAAAATAAATGAGTTGTCATATCTATAAGTATTGCTGGTTGCAACCTTATCTTCGCTAATACCTGAAGCGAAAACACCTGTGGTGCTAAAAATCATCGCTGTAAAAAGGAGTACTAAGTTCTTCATAATATAAGGTTTAAATCTGCCCCTTAGGCAGTTGTTCTAAATGTAATTATTTACATTCCCTTAGTACATTACAAACAGCGTGCCAAAAAACAAAACCATTGATTATTATGTTGATAATCAATGATTTAGAATATATTTGAATATTTTGTTTTTTAAGTAAAATTAATTTATTTTCTCTTTTAGGTAGTTTGCTGTGTACGATTTTTTACTTTTTACAACCTCTTCTGGAGTACCTTCGGCTAATAATTGTCCACCATTTTCTCCACCACCCGGTCCAAGATCAATGATGTAGTCTGCACATTTTATTAAGTCGATATTATGTTCAATGACTACAATAGAATGCCCCTTCTTAATTAGTGCATTAAAGGACTTTAATAATTTTTGAATATCGTGAAAATGTAAACCCGTCGTTGGTTCGTCAAAAATAAAAAGTGCCTTTTCTTTAGTGCTTCCTTTAATTAAGAAAGAAGCCAGCTTAATACGTTGTGCCTCACCACCGGATAGAGTAGAAGATGATTGCCCTAAAGTTACATAGCCTAAACCTACATCTTGTAAAGGTTTTAACTTGGTTACAATTTTGGTTTGCTCTCCGGTTTCAAAAAACTTTATAGCATCATCAATGGTCATATTAAGTACATCGTCAATGTTGGCATTATTGAAGGTTACTTCCAATACTTCTTTTTTAAACCGTTTACCGCCACAAGTTTCGCATTCTAAATGCACATCTGCCATAAACTGCATTTCTACGGTAATTTCACCTTCTCCTTTACATTTCTCACATCTTCCTCCATCAACATTAAATGAAAAATGCTTTGCCTGGTAGTTTCTAATTTTGCTCAGTTTTTGACCAGCATACAAGCTTCTAATGTCGTCATATGCTTTTATATAGGTAACAGGATTAGAGCGTGAAGACCTACCAATGGGGTTTTGGTCTACAAATTCTACATGCTTAATATGTTTAAATTTACCTTCAACGGATGTATGCTGACCTGCTTTTTCTCCATAACCACCAGTTTCTTTTAATACAATAGGATACAGCAGTTTCTTCACCAAAGTACTTTTTCCACTACCGGATACTCCTGTAACCACCGTAAGCATATCTAATGGAAAAGTTACATTGATATTTTTTAGGTTGTGTTCGCGCACGCCATTTATGGTAATATGGTTTTTTGAAGTTCTACGTTCTTTGGGAACTTTGATCTCCATTTTTCCATTTAAATACTGTGCTGTGAGCGATTTTGATTTAAGTATTTCAGTAAGGGTACCTTGAGCTACTACTTCACCGCCATGTGTACCGGCTTCCGGACCTATATCAATAACCACATCTGCAGCTTTCATGATATCCTCATCATGTTCAACTACAATTACGGTATTTCCTAGATTACGTAACGAGAGCAAGACTTCAATTAAATTTTCAGTATCTCGTGGATGCAAACCTATACTTGGTTCATCTAATATGTACATTGATCCTACCAGACTACTACCTAATGAAGTTGCCAAATTTATTCGCTGACTTTCCCCACCTGATAGGGTATTGGATTTTCTATTAATGGTGAGGTAATTTAATCCCACCTTATCCAAAAATCCTAAACGAGTGTTTATTTCAACCAAAAGCCTTGACGCAATTGTAGCATCATTTTCATTCAGCTCAAGTTCATTAAAGAAGGTTATTAATTTTTCTATGGATAAACCAACTAAAGAAGAAATAGAGGCTCCTCCAACTTTTACATAATCCGTTTCCGGTCGTAAACGTTTTCCATTACAGACATTACATTTGGTTTTTCCTCTATATCTAGAGAGCATTACCCTATTCTGAATTTTATAGCTTTTTTCTTCTAACATTCCAAAGAACTTATGAAGTCCTATAAAATGAGCATTTCCGTCCCATACCAGTTGTTTTTGCTCTTCAGAAAGCTCAAACCATGGTTTATGAATAGGAAAATCATATTTATAGGCCGAGTTGACCAGTTGATCTCTGTAAAAACTCATGCTTTCTCCTCTCCATGGGAAAATTGCATTTTCATAAACGGATAATGCCGTATTTGGTACAACTAAATCTTCATCGATACCAATAACATCTCCGTAACCTTCACATTTAGGACAGGCACCATACGGATTGTTAAAGCTAAAAAGGTGAACATTTGGTTCTAAAAATGTCATGCCATCCAGCTCAAACTTATTGCTAAAAAGTGTTTGTTCGCCATCTGCCAATTCCTCAATCATACATTCGCCTTTACCTTCAAAAAAAGCAGTATCCACAGCATTTGCCAGGCGATTATAAAAATCCTCGTCGTCCTTGGTAATGATCCTGTCAATTACTAGATCAAATTGCTTGCCAATATCTTCGGGTGCTTGGTCAATGCGAATTACCTTATCATTATGCTTAATACGTGCATACCCTTGTTTTGAAAATAACTCCAAAGATTTTAGGGCATCTCTATCTTCACGAATGGTAATAGGGGCCAGAAGTAATAACTTTGTGCCCTCATCATAGCTTTTAACATAGTCCACAACATCGGTTACGGTATGCTTTTTTACTTCCTTGCCAGAAATAGGGGAGAATGTCTTACCTATACGTGCATATAATAGTTTTATATAATCATAAATCTCTGTAGTGGTACCTACCGTAGATCTTGGGTTGGTAGAGTTTACTTTTTGCTCAATAGCAATAGCCGGGGCTATACCTTTAATATAATCTACTTTTGGTTTGTCTAGCTTGCCCAAAAACTGTCGGGCATAAGAAGATAAACTTTCTACATAGCGTCTTTGACCTTCTGCATACAGTGTATCAAAAGCTAAACTAGATTTACCAGAACCAGATAAACCGGTAATGACAACCAGTTTATTTCTAGGTATTACAACATCTATATTTTTAAGGTTGTGCAGTTTTGCTCCCTTGATTATAATGTTTTCTTTCGGATTTACTTCGGTAAGTGTAGGCATATAATGATCTAATTTTACAAAGATACGCTTTGCCTTTTTTCTTTTCTAAAAAATGAAAGATCAACTAAATTCCCAGAAGAAATTTTCACATTTTTATAAGAGTATTATTTTTTTTCTATCTTTGATGCCTAATAAAATTTAATCAGCCTATAAAGCAACTTTACTTTTTTTAAGTTAAAATTAGTACTACTGGTATCCTTTTCAACGAAATAGGAACCATATTTTAACCCTTAAAGTAAAGTTTATGGTTGTAAAGATTGAAGATTCCCAATTAGTTAAAAATTATATTCAAGGAGACGAAAAGGCCATAGAGGCTTTGATAAATCGTCATAATTCACGATTAACCGGTTTTATCTATTCTAAAGTTGGAGATAGGGAATTGACCGAAGATATTTTTCAAGATACGTTTATGAAAGTGATCCGTACCTTAAAGAAAGGTGCCTATAATGAAGAAGGTAAATTTTTACCTTGGGTCATGAGAATTGCACATAACCTAATCATAGATCATTTTAGAAAGCATAATAGAATGCCTATGTATAATAGTAGGGAAAGCTATAATATTTTTTCTTTGTTGGGTGATGATAAACTTGACGCCGAGCGACAATTGATCAAAGAACAGATTGATACGGACTTGGTTAGAATGATCAAGGAACTGCCAGAAGATCAGCAAGAGGTTTTGCAAATGCGTATATATAAGAACATGAGTTTTAAGGAAATTTCCGATAATACGGGTGTCAGTATTAATACGGCTTTAGGCAGAATGCGTTATGCATTGATCAATCTTAGGAAGTTGGTAGAGGCAAATAGTATAGTTTTAACGAATTAATTGGTTACAGGTCGAGTGGATCTACTATCTTCATAAATGTATCGTTCTTTAGTTGAACCTAAACAACAAATACTATGGAGAAAATTTACACCGATAAATCTGAAAAATGTACATTAATTAAAGCCAAGCCAGAAACAATAAATTTTTTATTGGCCTATTCCAAGTCTTTAAATGTAACGGAAGCCAAGGGAATACAATTTGAAAGTAATTTAAATTAAGTTCCTATATCATATATATAAACCTCTTGGACGAAAGTCTAAGAGGTTTTTTTTTATTAAGGAATTGCTATTAATCTAATTAACTAAGGTACACCAAGGTAATTTATCCATATAATAGTATAAGGCATACTCATAATTCCTAATTTATAGGTTATGCCAGTTGGTCAGCTTGGCTATAGTACGGCCCCCGTAATAGTTACTTCAAAATTTCTCACCGAACTTTCCATATTGTTATTTATTGTGTGGAAATATACTTTTTCGATGTTTCACATCATAAAATTGCTGTTTGACAACATACTTTTTTGAACAGTACCCCTTTTCTATAGTTTTATATCAGAATTAAAAAGCAAACCTAAATAACCAATTAGATTTCCCAATCTAGTAACCTTAAAAGAAAGTAACTCGTATGAAACTACAAATTGAAGACTCAGAATTAGTAAGGGATTACATCAGTGGTAACGAAAGTGCCCTTGAAATCTTGATCAACAGACACAATCAGCGTATTACTAGTTTTATCTATTCTAAGGTATTGGATAGGGATATTACAGAGGATATATTCCAAGATACCTTCATTAAGGTCATTAAAACCTTAAAAAAAGGAAAATATAGTGAAGAAGGTAAATTTTTGCCTTGGGTAATGAGAATTTCTCACAACCTGATCATTGATCACTTTAGAAGAAATAAGAGAATGCCTATGTTTGAAGGTAGTGATGACTTCAATATTTTTTCTGTAATAGGTGATGATAAATTAAATGCCGAAAAGCAACTAATAAAAAATCAAATAGATACTGATCTAAGACAATTGGTAGAAGAATTACCAGATGATCAAAAAGAAGTTCTTTTAATGCGTATCTATAAGGATATGAGCTTTAAAGAAATTTCAGAAAACACGGGAGTAAGCATTAACACGGCCTTGGGGAGAATGCGTTATGCCTTGATCAACCTTAGAAAAATCATAGATAAAAACAATATTGTTCTTACGAATTAATAGTTAGGAAAATAGGGTAGACAATATTTCCAATTTTACGGCGTTATTTTATTGTAACAACGTAGGAAGTATGGAAAAAATTTACTCTAATTACCAAGAACAGGCCGAATTTCTTAAAGTATGTCCTAAGACAATCAATTTCTTGTTGAGTTATTCTCAAGCACTTTACGAATTTGAGCACAACGATTTAAGTTTCGAAACATTTTTAAACTAATAAAAGACCCGTTTTTAACGGGTCTTTTTCTTTTTGTAGTATTCGTTAATTACTGATTTTCTACCTATAGTTTTTGTAATTATATCCTTTTCCAAGTTCCAACCTCGTGCAGGTGAATACTGTCTACCATACCAAATAATCTGTAAGTGTAAATCATTCCAGATTTCTTCAGGAAACAAGCGTTTGGCATCTTTTTCCGTCTGTACAACATTTTTTCCATTACTAAATCCCCACCTATACAATAATCTATGAATATGGGTATCTACGGGAAATGCAGGTATTCCAAATGCTTGTGAAATAACTACACTTGCAGTTTTGTGCCCTACGGCAGGTAATTCTTCTAAATCTGCAAGATTTCTAGGTACTTCACCATTATGTTTGTCTATCAAAATTCTTGACAAGCCATGAATACCCTTTGCCTTCATAGGGGACAAACCTACGGGCTTAATAATTTCTCTAATCTCATCTATGCTCAATTTTACCATATCATAAGGATTGTCCGCTACTTTAAACAGTAATGGGGTTATTTTATTAACCCTAACATCTGTACTCTGTGCAGACATTAATACTGCAATCAATAATGTGTATGGATCTTTATGGTCTAATGGAACAGGAATTTCTGGGTATAGTTCTTGTAACTTGTCAATTGTAAAAGCTATTTTTTCGGCTTTCGTCATTAATTGTTTAATTTTGAATGAAAATATTTAAACACAAATTTAAAAAATATCATAGATGAATACATTAAAAGTTGGAGATAAAGTACCATCGTTTTCTGCCAAAGATCAAGATGGGAATACGGTGAACCTATCGGACTATAAGGGAAAAAAACTTATCGTATTTTTCTATCCAAAGGCTAGTACTCCTGGTTGTACTGCAGAGGCATGTAATTTAAGGGATAATTATGCAGAATTACAGTCAAATGGGTATGAACTTTTAGGGGTAAGTGCAGATTCTGAAAAAAGGCAGACCAATTTTAGAAATAAATATGAGTTTCCTTTTCCTTTATTGGCAGATGAAGATCATACGGTAATCAATGCATTTGGTGTGTGGGGACCCAAAAAATTTATGGGCAGAGAGTATGATGGCATACACAGAAAAACCTTTGTCCTAGATGGAGATGCTACGGTCCTTAAAGTGATAGATAAGGTGAAGACCAAAGACCATGCAGCTCAACTGCTAGATCAGTAATTGTTACTACCATAAAAAAAGGAGCGTCTATATTTTAGATGCTCCTTTTTTTTCTAGTGTAAAAAATTCTTATGATTCTTGAAGTTCTTCCTCATTGTCTTTTCTACTGAAAAGATTTTTTTCCTTTATAATTTCAGCAATTCCTTCAGGCAACATTTTTTCCCATCCATCTTCATTGTTCATTAATTTTTTAAGTACGTCCCTTGAGAAAATATGCATAATGTCCGGTTCGTAATCTATAATATCCATTACCTTACCATTGTATTTAAAGAATTTATACAACTCTTTCATACGTGGATGTACCTTAACATTATTACTGGTCATTATCTGTCCCGTATCAGCATTCTTCATTGGGTAAAGATAAACTTGAAGATCTTTAAAGAATAGTTTACCAAAAGCCTCTAAGATTCCGCCACTCAAATGTCTGTAGTATTTCTCATCAAAAATATCTACCAGATTGTTTACACCCATGGTAAGACCAATTCTATTTTTGGTAAAGTTGTTGAAATATTCTACCAATTTGTAGTATTCTTGGAATTTGGATATCATTACAGAATGACCAAGAGAACATAAAAGTTCTGCTCGGTCCATAAAGTCCTGCTCATCAATTTCACCAGAAGCCTTTAAGTTAGAAAGGGTAATCTCAAAAATGACGATAGTGTTATTTTGGTCTACTTGAGAATCCCGTATAAAAATATCATAGGACTTCTCAAACATATCTAGATTAACTTTGGTTACCGGTCTAAAACTACCGCGTAAAGCCAAAATATTCTTCTTGTACAATACAGCTGCAGGCAAGAGGTTGTTGCCATCTGGGCCAAACATCACCGCATCTGTCATATTATTTTTAATAAGTTGTAAACTCATTAAACGATTGTCGACATCTTTAAAATTGGGGCCGGAAAAGTTTACCATATCAATTTCCAAGGTATCCTTATCAATATGGTCATATAGATATTTCAACATTTTCTTAGGCTTATGGTACTTATAAAAAGCGCCATAAATTAAGTTGACACCAAGGGTTCCCAGGGTTTCTTGTTGTAGACGAGCCTCATTCTGTTTAAAACGTATATGTAAGATTATTTCGTCCCATTCTTTTTGGTTTGGGTCTAGTTGGTAACGAATACCTACCCAACCATGGCCTTTGTATCGTTTAGAAAAATCTATGGTTGCAACGGTATTTGCATAGGAAAAGAATAGCCTATCCGGGTGATTTTCCCTGCTTATACGCTCTTCCATTAGCTGCATTTCATGAGTAAGCATGGTTTTGAGACGGGCCTGTGTTACATAGCGGCCATCTGCCTCAATACCATAGATAGCGTCGCTGAAATCCTTATCATAGGCACTCATTGCTTTTGCAATGGTACCAGAAGCTCCGCCCGATCTAAAAAAGTGGCGGGCAGTTTCTTGTCCAGCGCCAATTTCTGCAAAGGTTCCATATATATCCGGGTTTAGATTAATACGTAACGTTTTTGCTTTGATCGAAGGAATGTTTTCAAAAACACTATCTTTTTTTAATACGGATGCCATTTTAACCTATTTATCTTTTGAACAAAGTTATAAAGAATGGTCGTTACATTTGGCAAATGCCCCAAAAAAATGGAATAAGTTTCATTCTACTCTTAATTATGCTTTCATACATTGATCTTCTAATTTTGGGTCTTAATTCTGATAAAAAGGAATTAAATTTGTAGTGCATGGCAAATAATTTACGTGTTACTTTTTTAGGTACGGGAACATCCCAGGGCATTCCGATCATTGGTAGTACACATCCGGTATGTTTAAGTGAAAATCCAAAGGATAAAAGACTACGGGTATCGGTATTAATATCATGGGGCAATTATACTTATGTTATTGATTGTGGACCTGATTTTAGACAACAGATGTTGACCCACAATGTTCAACATTTAGATGGTATTTTATATACCCATGAACATTCCGATCATACCGCGGGTCTAGATGATATTAGACCTTTCTTTTTTAGGCAGGGGAGTATACCTATCTATGCACATAAGCGTGTGTTGAAATCGTTGAAAAATAGATTTGATTACATTTTTAACGAAAAGGATAAGTATCCGGGGGCACCATCGGTTCAAATTAATAGAGTTAGGAAAAATGAATCTTTTGCTATAGGTGATAGGACGGTTTTACCGATCAACGTTATGCATAACAAACTGCAGGTTTTTGGTTACCGTATAGGTGATTTTACCTATTTGACCGATGTCAAATCCATTGAGGATAGTCAATTGGAAAAAATCAAACATTCAAAAGTACTTGTGGTGAACGCCCTTAGAATTCAACCGCATATTTCTCATTTTAATTTGGAGGAAGCTTTAGCGTTTATAGCAAGGGTAAACCCTGAAACAGCCTATTTAACGCATATTAGCCATTTACTGGGCTTTCATGATGAGGTAGAGGCAAAATTACCGCCAAACGTTCATTTGGCATATGATAACTTAACAATTACTATTTAATTATGAAAAAGAATATCTTTTTATACCTATTTGTTTTTACGGCTTTGATCTGCTTATATCTTTCTGTTAGTGGTAGTAATATGGCAGATGAGAACATGGGCAAAATAAAAAAATTAAAGGAACAGGTTGCTACGTTGAAAGACTCGGTACAGCAATCTAATCTCAAAGTCATGGATATGCAATATTTTTCCTTGGAGAATAATGATGATGCCCTGGCTTATTACGAGCACTTAAACCTGAATGATCCTACAGCATATATTACGGACAAGTTGTTAGAAACCAACGAGCAAAAAAGTGATAACCCGTTAATTCCTTATGAGGGCATGGAGGGGGATTTCAAAATCAATAAAATTAAGGTACTGAACCATAAGTGGATTCTAACCGATTTTTCCGATGGAAAATATTGGGGAGAATTACTGATCAAATACGAATTAAAAGATGATTTAGGAATTGATTTTACCTTGGTAGACCACTTACTTTATACCCGCAGTAATTAAAGCTTATTCTTGATCCACTTTTGTAGGGCATAAAAATTTTGGGGGGCAACACCATGACCAACGGGAAATTCTTCATACACATGGTCAATATTTAATTTCTTTAATGTTTCTGGAGCCTTCTGTGCCCATTCTACCGGGATTACTTGATCCACGTTTCCATGTGAACAATAGAAACTTAAATGGCTAAAATCATTTGATTGATACTTGTTCTTTAAAATAGATTCATTAATATACCCACTTAGGGCAATTATGTTTTTTACTTTTTCTGGATAGGAAAGGGCTACCGCATAGCTGAGTATGGTGCCTTGGCTAAATCCTAATAAGTTTACTTGATTTTTATCCAAACCATAAGCAGTACATGCTTCATCTATAAACGTAACAATTTTATCGCGTGATGCTATTGCCTGTTCGTCATCGCTCCATTTTCCTTGTTCATTATCAAAATTAATGGCATACCAAGCATAACCGTAAGGTTGTAATACATAGGGCGCCCTAACCGCAATAACACAAAGTTCTTCTGGAAGTTCAGGAGCAAACGAAAAAAGATCTTCTTCGTTACTGCCATATCCATGGAGCAAAAATAAAACGGGTGGCTTTTGATTTGTTAAGTTAGATGGCCTTAAAATATGTTCTAAAGATAGGGGAGCTGTTGTCATGTTTTTATTGAATGAAAGTAAACCATTTTTGAAAATAGGGTCCAAGAAAAGGAATTTCTTGTTCCTTGTTGCCCAACACGCCTAAAAAACCGTAAAACCAAAGTACAGTGTAAAATATGTAGAGTCCGTAAAAACCGTACACATTTCCCCATTGACTGTTCAATAAAGCAAAGGCCAGGAATATAATATGTAGACCAAATGCCTGTCTGGTATGAAACCGCGCAAATTTATACTTGGGTTCCGCATTCATACTTAGGGCGATCAACGCACCCACAATAGTTAGGTATGCTACAATGGCAGTTGTTTTGCCTTCTATGTTGGGGGATTTTTCCATGTATTAATCGTTTAGGACCAGTTGGTTGTTGGCTACAGTTCCTATTACTTTTCCTTTTAATTCCATACCTAATGCCAATGCGTTTTTAGAGGTACTATGCATATGGTCTTTTGTAAAGGTATAGACACTGTCAGGATTGAACAAGGTTAAATTTGCAGATTGACCTATGTCCAACAATGGAGTTTCCAGATTAAAAATAGCTCTTCCTTTCGTTAAAAAGGATATGGTATCTTCCAAACCTAAACTATTGTTTAGCATGCCAAAACAGCTCTCCAAACCAATGGTTCCAAAATGGGCATTGTCAAATTCAACATGCTTTAACTCCACATTCAATGGGGTATGGTCAGATGTAATGATATCTATTGTTCCATTTTTAACACCTTTAATTAAAGCTTTGGTATCCTTTGTAGTACGTAATGGAGGTAAGACCTTGAACTGGGTATTGAAATCTTCCAGGGCTTCATCCGTAACACTAAGGTTGTGGGCCGCAACACTACTATATACTTCTAGACCTTTCTTTTTGGCTTCCGCTATAAGTTTAACTGATGTTGCGGTAGAAATGGTAGGTATAAATAATTTACCACCCGTATATTCCAAAATAAAGAGGTCCCTTGCTATTTGAAGTTCTTCGGCCAAAGCGGGAATTCCTTTTAAACCTAACTTGGTACTCGTTATGCCTTCATTGACTATACCTTTTCCAGAAATATTTTTATCCATTGGAAAGGAAAAAATCAATCCGTCAAAATTTTGAGCATATTGTAAGGCAATTTTTAACAGATTGGCATTGGGTATTGAATGTTTATAGTCATAAAACCCCACCGCTCCTGAATTTTTCATGTCATAGAGCTCTGCAAGTGCCTCGCATTTACCGCTAACGGTTAAATTACCTAGCGGGTGTAGGGTAGTCAGTTGATTTTTTGATGCGTTTTTAAGGTAGACAATGTCCGATGCTGAATCTGGAGTAGGAGTACTGCTGGTATTCAATAAAACATCTGTGAAGCCACTTTTGGCAGCGGTTAGCAAACCATTTTCTATCGTTTCCCTTTCCTCATACCCTGGTTCCCCAAAACTTACCCCACTATCAAACCAGCCTATGGACACATGTAAATTATCTTCTTTGATAATTTTTGTTTTAGCAGGAGGTTCAATCGTTGTTGCTATGGCTTCTATTATGCCATTTTTTATAAGGATATCCTTCTTTTTTTTATGAAGGGCCTTGTTGGTTTCATTAACGATCGTAGCTGATTTTATGAGTATGTTCATAGGGTTTGCAAATGGTTCATTTAAAGGCTATTTCAAAAATCGTTGAAGTAATGTTTCTATGATAACGAACACGAGTGCTAAAATAGCAAACCATTTCCAAAACTCATTTATGGCATTGCTTTTTTGACGCTCAGTAAAGTAATTTTTTAAAGAGGAATAACTATCATTTTTAAGTATTTGTGTATATACCAATTCACTTTCCTTTCTGTTATCATTAAAACTAATATTTCTGAGCACATTTTGGTTGTGCATAATCTTGTAAATCCCTGGCATTTTAGGGTTCTCCATAAAAGTAAGTTGTACTTTTTTGGGCAGTGCACGTTGTAGTGGAATAAATTCCATGGATTCATCAACGACCTTAACGTTTTCATCTTGTTGAAGGGTAATAGGTATTTCAATCTTTACATTGTTCGCTATGGTAGCATACAAAGGGGGTAATTTTAAACTGTTCATACCAAAATTGTAAAAAGTAGGCACAATTAAAGGGGAGTTTTGAAAATTTGAATTTTCGATGGATAGTGCGGATGAGAAAAAATGGGCATTATCGGTAGAAATTAGAAAAGGTTCCTTGTTTTGAAATGAAATGGCGGTTTGGCCACTGGTCTGCATTCTATGATAGGTTTTTACCGTAGGAAATTGAAAATTATCTACATTTTTCTCAAACACATTACTGAACAGTTCGTGTTCTATCTTGATATTGGAAATTGCTAAATTTTGCGCAATGGTATTTTCATATTTGGTCCTGTTAAAATTACTGGACAATTGATTATAGGAATTCAAATCTCCTTTCATACTTGGTATCAAAACAAAACTTCCGCCATCCTTATGAAATGATGCAATAGCGGTGGCAAGGGAACTTGGGAGTTCATCCAATTCATTGAGTATAATTAAATGTTGGTTCTCTATAGCACTGTAATTTAACTGAGACAATGAGCTATAGGACAAATCAAATTCGTCTTGTGAAAAAATACGACTAAGGAATTCATTGGTAGATTTTCCAATGACCAAGACTTTTATTTTGGATTTTTTATCGATATTAAAAAAGAACTGGTTGTCATAATCCAGACCATTGTCCGTAATGGCCACCTTACCCAATATCTCTTCATTGGCATTGACTGTGAAAGTAACCTTGGCTTTTTTATTTTTATTGAACTGGGCCGCTGTTTTTGCAATTAAGGTTTCGCCGTTGTATAATGAAACCGGTAGACTCTCCTCTTCGGAATTTGTAGAAAGTGTAGTTGCAACATCAATGGTTTCATTTGTCCTATTCTCTATAAAAACCGAATCTATGGAACTGTTTAGTATTTGATAATCTAGCGGGTTTAAATAATGTACATGAATATCTGATAAAGAATCTTGGGGTTGTGCACTACCCATACGACGTTGAAAATCGGATATTAGTACGATGTTCTTTTGCGTATCGGCATTTTTGGTAAAGTAGGTATTGCCTTTTAACAGTATATCATTTATGGTAAGCTGATCGGAGGATGGTACTATTTCCAAAAAATCGTTTTGTATATCCTTTATGGTTACCTTCTTAAAGGTGGTCGTATTGGTAAAGAGTGTAAACTGTTGGTCGTTAGGTATATTCTTTATAAAATCTTGGACAGTATTATTAAATAGGTTGCCGTTTTCATTATTACCGTCCAAACTATAGGAATTATCCAAATAGAAAACGGTCTCCTTCTCCTTTAATGCGGTTTCATTGGCAAAAAACGGTTGTGCAAAAGCAATTACCAGGGCGGAGATTATACCTAACCGCGCTAAAAGCAGTAACCATTTTTTTAAGCTGCTACTTTTTCTAGATTCCGATACCACCAGTTTTAGAAACTTTACATTGGTAAAGGGCGTTTTTTTAAATCTACGTAATTGAAAAAGATGAATGAATATAGGAATGAGAAGAAGTAAAAGACCCCAAAGAATTTCTGGATATTTAAATTGCATTCCTAGTTTTGATTAGGTCAAAGATAATTATTTTGAAGTTAGAAGCCTGTGCTTGTACTACTAATATTTTATAGCTAGTAGTTAGGTACTATAAAAAAGCTTTTAGCAAAAAAAGAAATAATCATAAGAAGATTTTTTAGTTAAGTCGTTAAAAAAGAGTTTAATGTCTTTCTGTTCTTCTGCATTGGCAACCGTAATGATGCATTGCAAACTATCCAAGTTTTTTAAACTGGTATAATTTTCTAGTTGTACACCATAAATATCTTTTCCTATTTTCTTGGTATTATCGCACACCCACTTAAATGCAATTTTCTTTTCCACTAATGAACGTGCCACTTCTTTTCCTTTTTTACCTGCACCCCAAACCACTAAGGTGTGATCAGCAGTATATTCCAGTTTTAGGAAGTAATGTAATTTTATGGCAATAAAATAATTTTGGGCATAATGTTCACTTGTGCGGGATGTACGGGTAGTATAGTCACGCCAATAGTGCAATATTTGGTCACTGGCAATACAAGTTAATCCATATTCATAAAAACGAAAAGCAAGGTCATAATCTTCTGGATACCTATTATGATCAAATGCCCCACACATTTCAAAATCGGTTCTGTGAACCATCCAACAAGGGGAGGGAATCACACATTCCTTATATATTTCCTTAAAGTTATGGCCTTTGCTCGTTAAGCCGTTCAACCATTTTTCATATCGTGCATAGCCATCGTTAACTCCGGTACTGGAAAAATAGTTGACCAAGCCAAGTGCCAGGAATCCTTCACCATTTTTAAGTAATGCATTAACCATAGTCTCAATTTTATGGTCAGCCATATAATCGTCAGCATCCATTCTGGTAATTAATGTTCCATTACTGCGTTTATAAGCTTTTCTAAGCGCGGTAATAATACCGTTATCATCGTTAGAAACAATTGTAAAACGCTTATCCCTATCGGAAAAAGTCTGTGCTATAGCCAAACTATCATCTGTAGAATGGTCATTTACGGCAATTACCTCAAAATTTTTATAGGTTTGTTGCTCAATGGAATGAAGGCATTCCTCTAAATAAGGTGCTACATTTTTAAAAGGTATTAAGATGCTTACCAGTGGTTTGTACATGCCCGAAAGGTAGTATAAAACTAAATTTCAAGCCTGTGCTTTTCTTAGTTTTTAGGCAGGTATTTATTCTTTAAAAATAAATTAAGAAAAGGCTTTAATAGATAAGAAATCATTTATATATTTGCACCCGCATTCAGGGAATATCTGATGAGGCACTCAGGAGAAATGGCAGAGTGGTCGAATGCGGCAGTCTTGAAAACTGTTGAGGGTCACACCTCCGGGGGTTCGAATCCCTCTTTCTCCGCTTAAAGAAAAGCTCAACAATTTTATTGTTGGGCTTTTCTCTTTTATAAAACTATGCATTAGTTTGATTGTAGTAAGTACAATTTTAATTTGTCTTACGCCAACCAATTCCTATTACCAATGAAATTCCTAGTTATATCTTAATTTGCTGGAATTTTGATTGATTGTATTATTTTTAATAATTAAAAGTAAGGGGCGCCTTATATTTGTTCCTTTAAAACTTCTGCTCCGTTATAAACAATGATAAAGGCCAATATTCACCCAAGGGAAAAAGAACGACTAGCGTTGCTAGAATCATATTCAATTTTAGATACGTTACCTGAACATGATTATGATAACCTGACCAAACTTGCCGCAGAAATATGTCAGACACCAATATCATTGATTACCTTACTTGATGAAAAAAGGCAGTGGTTTAAATCTCATTATGGATTAGAAACATCTGAGACTCCTATAGAAGATGCTTTTTGTGCGCATGCCATTACAGGTGATGACCCTGTTTTTACGGTTGAAAATGCTCATGAAGATGAACGTTTTAAAAACAACCCCTTAGTAACCGGCGATCCCAATATTGCTTTTTACGCGGGTATTCCTTTAAAAAATGGCCAAGGTTTGCCTTTGGGGACGTTATGTGTTATTGATAACAAACCTAGAACACTTACCCAAAGCCAAAAAGATTCCTTGAACATCTTATCTGAGCAGGTCATTAATTTGTTGGAGCTAAGAAAGAATAAACTGGAATTGGAGCGTGCCAATAAAAAATTAAAAAAGTTCTCTAAAAAGCTTGAGCGCAAGGTATTTCAGCGTACCAATCAACTTGAAATTAAAACCATAAAATTAGAGTTGATGATCAATGACCTGGAGTCCTTTAACCATATCTGTAGCCATGATCTTCAAGAACCTTTGCGTAAAATACAGATGTTCATTTCTCAAGTGAGCGATAGTGAGTACAATAACTTGTCCGAAGCGGGAAAACATAAGTTAGAACGTATAGACCTTTCTGCTACTAGGATGAGAAACCTTATTCAAGATTTACTTACATACGGTTCTACTGAAAGTATAGACAATAGTTTAACCACCGTACCATTAAAAAAACTGGTTCTAGAAGTTAAGGATGTTTTAAGTGAAGAGTTAAAGGAACACAAGACGATACTTAAGGTACAAAAAGACTGTGAGATAACCGTAAGGCCTATACAGTTTAAGCAATTGTTGTTCAACTTGTTTACCAATGCCATTAAATTTAGCAAACAAGAAGAGAAACCAACCATTTGGGTACAAGGAATTGTTGTAAATGGTGCGGAGTTTCCGGAGCTTGAACTAAATGAAAACAGGCGCTATTCACAAATAACGATATCCGATAACGGTATTGGCTTTGACCAAAAATATGAAAGTAAGGTTTTTGAAATTTTTCAACGCTTACATAGCGATGAGGAATACCAGGGTACGGGTATAGGTTTGGCCATTGTTAAAAGAATCGTTACCACTCACCGCGGACAGATCAGGGTAAAAAGCTCACGTGGTAACGGGGCGGTTTTTGAGATATTTATTCCATTGGCCAATCAAATAGTATTGAAATAATCGTTTACTTTCTTATACCATTTTTCTTTTTCAGTTGCACTTAGCCAACTTGCTTGAAATGCATTGAGGGCCAATTGCTGAATTTGGGCTATACTTAAATTTAGTGCCTTGGCGGTCTGGTAATAGTTTTCGTTCATATAGCCACCAAAATAGGCAGGGTCGTCTGAGTGTATGGTGGCAATAATTCCTTTTTCCAACATTTTGGCAACCGGATGCTCATCCATCTTCTTTATCACTTTTAACGCTACATTGCTTGTTGGACAAAGGATCAGGGCAATTTTGTCGTCTACTAATCTTTTAACCAGCGCTTCATCAGAAAGGCAACGGTTACCATGGTCAATACGAACTACCTTTAAAATATCCAAGGCTTCCCATATATATGCTGACGGACCTTCTTCTCCTGCATGCGCCACCAGTTTATAACCATGTGCTGCAGATGCTTTAAATACCTTTTTGAACTTACTAGGCGGATTTCCAATTTCTGAAGAATCCAATCCTACTCCGTCAATAATATCTTTAAATGGGAGCGAGGCTTCTAATGTTTCAAAAGCTGCTTCCTCACTTAGATGACGCAAGTAGCTCATGATCAATCTATAGGAAATATTCAATTCATTTTTTGCTTTTTCCAAAGCGCGATGCATTCCATTGATAACAACATCAAATGACACGCCACGATCGGTATGGGTCTGTGGGTCAAAAAATACTTCAACGTGAACTACATTTTCGCTATGTACCTTGGTTAAATATGCCCATGTCAAATCAAAAAAATCTTGTTCATACAATAGTACTTGAGCACCGGCATAGTAGATATCCAAAAACTCCTGTAAATTATTGAATTGGTATGCTGCTTTAACCAATTCAATAGAATCATAAGGCAAGGCAATTTTGTTTCTTTTGGCAATCTTAAACATTAGCTCTGGCTCAAAACTACCTTCTATGTGTAAATGAAGTTCTACTTTTGGAATTCCTTGAATAATTGTTCTAAGTTTCGTTGATTCCATAGCGTATTTGGATTTGTTATCGTTAAAGCTAAGTATGTCCGTAAATAATTATAATAATTGGAACAGTATCCATTATAAATTGTACCGAAGTATTAATTTAAGTTTTATAAAACGTACTTATTAAAAATATCCTCAAGTTCTTTTTTAGGGTCTGTACTCAATCCTGATCGGGTGGTTGAACTTTGTATTACGGTACTTCTGCATGCGGTCAACCAACCAAAACGGTCCGTCAAGTCTAGTTTGCTAATAGGGCCGCCATCGATATCACCATCGCAAATCAATTTCCAGGCCTTTAGGTAATCGTTCAATATATCAAACTCAATTTCTGAAGAAAATGCGTTCAACTTGTCTTGGTCTATGTGATATTTAATATCTAAAAATTTAGTTCGCTTGCAGAAGACTATCACACCAACATTAAAAAATTCCTCGCGTTCTACCTTAGGTACAATACGTATTATTGCAAATTTAAATGTATATCTATCTTGCATCCTCAGCTTCTTTTACCAATACATCTATCATAGATAGTTTTGTGGTTATATATTGCATATAAGCCGCTCTTTTTTCATCTGCATTTAAAACATCGGACTCACTTAGTAACCAATCTTCTGGGATATTAGCGACAATTTCTTTTATCTTTTCTAGTGTAATGAGTTTTTTAATTTCTACAGCAGCATCAGGTAGGGCAGTGGCTTGTGGCAACAACACATGGTCCTTTATAAAAGGGAAGGTTCTGGTTAAGTGATTTTCCCATGTTTCCCAATTGTGATGAAAATAAAAACTGGCCCCATTATCTATCACCCATAATTCATTGTGCCAAAACAATAAGTTAGCATTTTTTGCCGTGCGATCAATGTTACTGATCAAACTGTCCAGTATTACAATTTTGGAGGCGGTCAATGCATCTGCCCTGGAAATTACCGGATCAAAAGTAATGGCGCCGGATAAAAAGTGTAAGCCTAGGTTTAGACCCACACTAAACTTTAATAGATCCTGAATTTCTTCATCGGGTTCTGTTTGTCTAAACGTATCGCCTAAATTCATAAATACCAATTCTGGCACATGCAGACCTATTGCGCGAGCCAGTTCACCACCCATAAATTCTGCTATGAGCGATTTTTTCCCCTGACCGGAGCCCCTAAATTTTAAGACATAAAGGAAGTCGTCATCTGCCTTGACTATTGCGGGCATTGAGCCGCCTTCCCGTAAAGGTTGTAAATACTGGATTACATCTACCGTCCTAATATCAATGGTATACATACCGCTAAATTAGGAATTAATAAGCTATAGTCTTGCCTACATTTTATGTATTGGGCAATTATGATACCCCTTAAACAAGACTATAACTTTCTGTATTATGTAATAGCCGTACCGTAGTATTTTTTTCGTAGCCAAAAGGAAACCTTTACCAGTAATATTAAGGCGGGTACTTCTACCAAAGGCCCTATGACCCCTGCAAATGCTTGGCCGGAATTTAAACCAAAAACGGCTATGGCAACGGCTATGGCCAACTCAAAATTATTGCCGGCCGCTGTAAAGGCCACAGAGGCTGTTTTGTCATACGCGGCCCCAGATGCCTTGGTAAAGAAAAAGCCAATAATGAACATGAGCGTAAAATAAATGAGCAGGGGTAGGGCAATGATTAACACATCCATAGGAATCTCAACTATCAATTCGCCTTTTAATGAGAACATAATAATGATCGTGAATAAAAGCGCCAATAAGGTAAGTGGTGAAATTGTTGGAATAAATTTGTTGGTATACCATTGCTCCCCTTTTAAAGGAACCAAAATCAGCCTACTTAAAATACCCATTAAAAACGGTATTCCTAAATAGATGGCCACACTCTCTGCAATTGTACCG